>LIAZ01000064.1 GCA_001438985.1 Acidimicrobium sp. BACL17 MAG-120823-bin42
TTCTTTCTCAATTACATCAATCTGGTTTCGCCACAATTGGCCTTACGCCGCACCATGAGTCGCGCGAAGTAACCAACCTTCGATCCATTCACATCGAAGGAAAGCGAGCACTCATCCTTGGTTCGGAGCGACAAGGTTTGAGCGATGCAAGTCTCGAACTGTGCACTCAACTCGCCAATATCACCATGGCCGATGGCGTTGATTCACTGAATGTGGCGTCTGCTTCTGCAATCGCCTGCTTCGCATTGCTGTAACTAACGATTGATCATGTGCTGAGCAGCATTGGTCATGTACTCAGTAAGTTGCGCGTGAATGTTTGGATCAGTCGCGCACTCATCCACTGCTGCTTGCATATGCAACATCCATCGATCGCGCTCTAACTCTCCGATGGCAAATGGAAAATGCCGCTGGCGCAGACGCGGATGACCACGCTCGTCGCTGTATGTCGTTGGACCACCCCAGTACTGAATCAGAAACAACGTGAGTCTTTCGCGTGCTCCGGCCAAGTCGTCATGGTCGGGATACAGCGGCCACAATACGATGTCTTGCACCACGCCTTCGTAAAAGCAATCAACGAGGCGAACAAAAAATTCGCTTCCACCCACTTCGTCATAGAGCATCGCCATGTTGACTAGAAGAACTCCGGTTCTTCCCATTCAGGGAAGATATCGGGCAAGTCAGTAGTCACGCGTTCGGTGAATACTGCTTGACGTTTCTCCAAGAAACTCATCACACCTTCTTGCACATCTTTCGAACGTCCCCGAATTTGAATACCTCGACTATCTACGCGATGCGCATTCATTGGGTGAGGTGCTCCAAGCATTCGCCACATCATCTGACGTGCAAGCGCAACAGAAACAGGTGCCGCGTTATCAACGATCTCTTTTGCCAGCGCATAAGCAGCAGGCAACAAATCGTCTGGTTCGTGGATGCTGCGTACCAACCCACCGCGAAGTGCTTCCTCCGCGCCAAAAACACGACCAGTCATCACCCACTCTTGTGCTTGTGCAATACCAACGATTCGCGGCAAGAACCATGATGAACATGCTTCAGGAACAATTCCACGACGCGTGAATACGAAACCCATTTTCGCGGCACTGGAAATGAGACGCATGTCCATTGCCAATGTCATGGTTGCGCCAATTCCCACTGCAGGACCATTGATAGCGCCAATGATTGGCTTGTTGCATTTAAACATTCTCAACGTCACGGTCCCGCCGCCATCGCGCCGAAATGTGGACTGCGACTCGGTGCTCAATGAACCATCGTTAAAGGTGTCGCCACCGCCAGACAAATCCGCACCGGCGCAGAATCCGCGTCCCGAACCAGTCATCACGACAGCGCGAACATTGTCGTCTGCGTCAATTTCATCGAACACGTGATGCAATTCGCGCATCATCACATTGGTAAACGCATTGAGTTTGTCTGGTCGATGAAGCGTGACGGTTGCTACTCCGTCGCGTACGGAATACAAAAGCTCGGTGTAGGGCATCTGCCCAATCTAGATGGGTGAACTAGACGTCTAAGAAGCGTGACGCTGCGATAGCCGAACCAATTGCACCGGCAAGCGCGCCGATGAGCAAAATCACGATCAGGATCATCACACCAGAGAGATATCCAGATGGAACAACGAGAGACGAAATTCCTGTACCTGGCTTAAAGCCCGCAACCCCGCTCGTCCACGCGGAATTGAGCACCCACAAGCCGCCACATGAGAGCACCGCACCAATCAAACCTTGCAGCAAGCCCTCAAGCATGAACGGGATACGAATGAACCAGTTGGTTGCACCCACCAGCTTCATTACTTCAATCTCTCTGCGACGAGCAAACATGGCGGTTCGAATGGTGTTCCAGATAAGACCGACGGCTACGAATAGCAGCACGAGCGACATCACTAACGTCACGGTGCGAACGAAGCGTGACAAGGTAGAGATCACTTCAAACTCGTCTTCGGCAAGTGCAACATCTTCTACGCCAGGAAGCGATCGATACTGCTCGCTGAGCGAACGAACAAGAGCGGGATCCTGAGTGATGGGAACCACCTTGAATTCTGACGGGATGTTTTCAGGAGTCAGCAAACTGAGCGTCACAGGATCACCCGCAAAGATGCGCTTTGCTTCTTCATAAGTTTGTGTCTTATCAAGGTATTGAAGTTTCTCAACATCAATAATCGTTGGTGCTGATCGAATGGACTCGTCAATCAAAGCAATTTGTTCAGGAGTTGCATCGCTGCGAACAAACACGATTAAGGCAACATCACCCTTCCATTGCACCAACAAATTGTCGAAGGATCGCTGGATCAGCAAGGTTGTACCGACAAGCAACAATGCGATTGCCGAAGTGAGAATGGCTGCAATCGTGAGCGTGAGATTGCGGCGGAAACTTGCCCACATCTCGCGAAATGCGTAAGCGATGCGGGCGATCACTCGTACACCCCACGTTCTTGGTCGCGAACAATTACTCCACGATCTAACTGAATCACTCGGCGACGCATCGCGTTCACCACACGATGGTCGTGTGTTGCCATCATCACTGTTGTTCCCGTCTGATTGATCTCATCCAGCAACGACATGATGCCTTCTCCCGTTGCAGGGTCGAGGTTTCCAGTGGGCTCATCGGCTAACAAAATCAGTGGACGATTGACAAAAGCACGAGCGATGGAAACGCGCTGCTGTTCACCACCGGACAACTGGTGCGGAAACCGATCTTCCTTGCCTGCCAGCCCTACAAGATCGAGCACGATTGGCACCTGGCGCGCAATTACATGGCGCGGTTTGCCAATAACTTCGAGTGCAAATGCAATGTTTTCAAACACTGTCTTGCCCGTAAGCAACTTGTAATCCTGAAAGACATTGCCCATGCTGCGACGCAAAAACGGCACGCGCGAATCGGGAATGTCGTTGACGTTTTGGCCAGCAACCCATACGTCACCACGCTCAGGTCGTTCTTGCCGATTCACCAACCGCAAGATGGTCGATTTGCCCGAACCAGACGGACCAACCAAGAAGACGAAGTCTCCTTTAGCGACATCAAATGACGCGTCCCGAACCGCAACGGTTTCGGACCCGTATCTCTTGGTCACATTTTCCAAACGGATCATGGGGCCCCTCTCAGGCGACAAACCCAAAGTCTAATTTACGAATCAGCGTTTGCACGGCGCCAGCGCAAGAACCCTTCCATAAAGGAATCCAGGTCGCCATCGAGGACTGCAGCAATATTTCCGCTTTCAATTTCAGTGCGAACATCTTTCACCATTTGATATGGCTGCATCACATAGCTGCGGATCTGACTTCCCCATCCAACTTGTGCTTGCTTTCCAGCAATATTTCGCAACTCACTTTCACGCTCTTCTTCAATACGCGACGCAACCATTGTCTTCAATCGCTTCAGCGCATTTTCTCGGTTCTGCAACTGCGAACGCTCTTGTTGTGATGATGCAACAAGCCCGGTTGGCTCGTGGATCAAGCGAACCGCCGACGAAGTTTTGTTGACATGCTGTCCACCCGCGCCTGATGCACGGAATACTTCCATGCGAATGTCCGACTCGTTGATCTCAACGTCAACCTCTTCGAGCACTGGCCAAATTTGCACATTGGCAAAACTTGTTTGCCTACGACCCTGGTTGTCAAACGGGCTGATTCGCACCAATCGATGCGTGCCGCGCTCGGAAGTCAGCAGGCCATACGCATACCGACCACGCACGGTGAAGTCGGCAGACAGAATTCCCGCCTCTGTGCCTTCAGAGACATCTCCAATTTCGATCTCAAATCCCTTGCGTTCCGCCCACCGCGTAAACATGCGCAGGAGCATTTCGCTCCAATCTTGGGCATCAACACCGCCATCTTTGGCATTGATCTGGACAATTGCGTTTGCCTCGTCATGTACGCCTGTAAACAAACTACGCAGTTCAAGTGCATCCAACTTTGTGCGTGCTTGTGCAATGCCGCGTTCCAAATCTGGTTCTTGACTTTCGTCATCAATTTCTCGCGCCATTTCATGGAGCACCTCAAGGTCATCCACCGAACCAGACAGTGAGGCAAACTCATCCATGTCTGATTTGAGGTTGGCGTATTCGGAGTTCACTTTTTTTGCATGGTCCTGGTCGTCCCACAAATCGGGGCGTGCAACTTCAACCTCTAGCTCGCTGATTCGCACTCGACTTGCGTCCACCTTCAAATAGACAGAGGCCTCATTCACTCGTCGGCGTACTTCAGTGAGGTCGTTGGAAAAATCGCGCATGGTTGCTTCTCTGTTCGATTGCGATTAGTCGCGCCCGTGGCACATCTTGTACTTCTTGGCAGAACCACACGGACATGGAGCATTTCGTGGGGTGAGTGACCAGTCGTCTGCCGACTTGACCACAGTCTTTTGGGCTACTGGGGCAGCCGGTTGTGGTGGCGCAAGCGGATCTGCGGTCGCACCAGCAAAACCACCTTGGGTATCAGAATCGAATGAGCTTTCCTGAATATTTTGAACCTGGATTGCGGGAGCGTCGTTTTTCACTACTTGCACATGCATTACATACTTCACGAAGTCTTGCGCGATGCCCTTCATCAACACGCCAAACATTTCAAAACCCTCACGCTGCCATTCGGTAAGTGGATCTTTTTGACCCATCGCGCGCAGGTTGATTCCCTCCTGCAAGTAATCCATTTCTTCAAGATGCTCACGCCAACGCTGGTCGATGATTCGCAACATCACTTGTCGTTCAACTTCGCGCATGGTCTGCTCGCCCATTTCAGACTCTCGTTGCGCGTAGTAGCGCGATGCGTCCGCCATCACCTGGTCGTACATATCGTCAGTCGAACCACAGCCCGCAAGCGTGTTCTCGGTGACCTCCGTCGGCCAGAACGTGCCCAATTCGCGAGCAAGGCCTTCCAAATCCCATTCGTCCTCGGCATCGGACACGCAATGGCTATCAATCAGTGAATCCACTGCTTCGGCCAAGTACTCCATTGCCGCAACCTTGAGATCGGCACCTTCCAAAATTTGATCGCGACGCTGATAAATAATTTTGCGCTGCTCATTCATTACTTCGTCATACTTCAATACGTTCTTGCGAATCTCGCCGTTGCGTTGCTCAACTGTGCTTTGTGCTCGCTCGATTGCTTTGGTCACCATCTTCGCTTCAATGGCTTCGTCTTCTGGCAATGCTCGACCCATCACCCAACTCAATGCGCCAGTCGCAAACAACCGCATCAGCTCGTCATCAAGACTGAGATAAAAACGACTTTCACCTGGGTCGCCTTGGCGACCCGAACGTCCGCGCAATTGATTATCAATGCGGCGTGATTCGTGGCGCTCAGTTCCGAGAACATAGAGACCGCCTAATGCACGAATCTGAGCACCCTCTGCTTTGCACTGTTCGATGTATTGCGCCAGTACCTCTTGATACCTCGATTGTGCAAGCACACGAGCACTTTGAAACTCTTCTGGCATATTGGCAAGTGGCATTGCCAATTCGAATTCATCTTTGAGCAAATCCTCGGAATGCCCTTCGCTCAACACTTGCTGACGCGCTAGACCTTCAGGGTTTCCACCCAACAAGATGTCAACACCTCGACCAGCCATGTTTGTTGCAACGGTGACAGAACCTAAACGGCCTGCCTGAGCAACAATGTGCGCCTCGCGCGTGTGTTGCTTGGCGTTGAGCACCTCGTGACGAATACCGCGCTGGTTGAGCAGCCTCGAGAGCAACTCGCTCTTTTCAACACTTACTGTTCCGACAAGCACAGGCTGCCCGGCCTTGTGTTTGCCCTCAATATCGTCGATCACTGCAGAGAATTTTGCTGCTTCGGTCTTGAAAATAAGATCTGGTTGATCTGCACGAATCATTTCACGGTTCGTCGGGATCGGCACAACGGCAAGGTTGTACGTGTTCATCAATTCGGCAGCCTCAGTTTGCGCAGTTCCCGTCATTCCCGAAAGCTTTTCGTACATCCGGAAATAGTTCTGCAACGTCACCGTTGCCAGTGTTTGATTTTCTTCCTTGATCTTGACGCCTTCTTTTGCCTCAACTGCCTGGTGGATGCCTTCGCTCCAGCGACGACCCTCGAGGATGCGGCCTGTGAACTCATCGACAATCATTACTTCACCATCTTGAACGATGTAGTCCTTATCGCGGTGATACAACACGGCTGCCTTCAGAGCAACCTGTAACTGGTGCACCAAGTTCTGTTGAATCTCGTCGTACAGGTTTTCGATTCCGAGTTGCTGTTCTACTTTTTCAATACCTGACTCGGTAGGAACAACGACTCGTTTGGCTTCTTCAACTTCGTAGTCAACATCACGAACCAGCGAACGCACGATTGATGCAAATCGATAATACATTTTTGCAGCATCGGCAATTCGACCCGAGATGATTAGTGGTGTTCGCGCTTCATCGATCAGAATTGAGTCAACTTCATCAACAACTGCGAAGTGATGCCCCCGTTGTACCTTTTCGCTCTTCGATCCCGCCATGTTGTCGCGCAGATAGTCGAAGCCAAACTCGTTGTTTGTTCCGTATGTGATGTCCGCCAAATAGTCGCGACGCTTTTCTTCTGGCGATGTTCGTACACCAGGAATTATCAGGCCGACTTCTAATCCCATCCAGCGGTGGATGCGTCCCATCCACTCTGCATGAAAACGCGCAAGGTAGTCGTTGACCGTAATCACGTGAACACCCTTGCCCGATAGTGCATTGAGGTACGCAGGCAATGTTGAAACGAGAGTTTTGCCTTCACCCGTTCGCATCTCAGGGATCCATCCGGCATGCAGTGCCGCCCCGCCCATCATCTGCACATCGAAGTGACGCTGACCGATCACTCGCACCGAGGCCTCGCGAACGACCGCAAATGCCTCAACCATCAAGTCGTCAACATCTTCTCCGCGTTCGATGCGCTGACGAAATTCAACCGTCTTGGCTTGCAGCGCCACATCAGAAAGCTTCTGAAGTTCGGGTTCGTAGGCGTTGATGTCGGGCACCAGCGCGGCGAGAGCCTTTACTTTTTTGCCCTCGCCGGCACGCAGAATTCGATCCAGGAGTGCCATGCAGTCAATGATCCTACCTGCGCCGCATACGGGCGGGAGTAGCGGCAACTGCTGC
>LIAZ01000065.1 GCA_001438985.1 Acidimicrobium sp. BACL17 MAG-120823-bin42
TTGGAGGAATGACCTCATACGCAGGCGACGTACTTGCGATCGTTGTCGCCACCGATCGCATTTCTGCACGCGAAGCCGCACAACTCGTAGACGTGACGTATGAAGTTTTGCCACCGGTCACCGATCCACGCAAGGCATTAACTAACGAAAACATTGCTGTGTGGAGAACTGAAACGAATATTTTGAGCACGAGTTCATATTCGCGAGGCGACGTTGACGCAGCCTTCACGCAATGCACCCACATTGTTGAGCAGGATTTCAGCACTCAACGGATCGAACACGCTTTTCTTGAGCCGGAAAGCACGCTTGCAGTTCCCTCTCTAGACAGTTCATCCATTCATGTGTATTCAGGCGGACAAGGCATCTGGGACGACCGTAATGACATTGCCAACGTGCTCGGAATTGACAACAGCCAAGTAACGGTTGAACTGATTACTAATGGTGGCGCTTTTGGTGGCAAAGAAGACATGAGCAACCAGGCGCACGCGGCACTTGCTGCGTGGTTGCTTAAGGTGCCAGTCAAATGCACCTTGTCCCGTGAGGAAAGCTTCCTGATGCATGCAAAGCGTCACCCCATTGAGATGTCATACAAAATTGGGTGCAACGAAGTTGGAGAAATCCTTGCACTTCACGTGCGAGCACTTGGAGACAGCGGCGCTTACGCCAGCGTGGGAATGAAGGTTCTTGAACGCATGGCTGGTCACGCAAGCGGACCATACAGTGTCCCAAATATCGATGTTGAAGCAATCGCGGTGCGCACCAATAATCCCGTTTGCGGAGCGTTTAGAGGCTTCGGTGCGAATCAGGCCCAATTCGCAATGGAAGGTGTGCTGGATCGTCTCGCTGAAAAGGTTGGAATTGACGGTTGGACACTTCGTCGTCGCAATGTGATCATGCCAGGAATGGTGTGGGGCCCTGGTCAAATCATGGACGACGGTTGCCTTGGTGCTTCACAATGCCTTGATGAGATCAAGCCTGCATACGACAAAGCACGTGCCGATGGAAAAGCGATTGGTCTAGGTCTTGGGCTCAAGAATTCAGGATTAGGTAACGGCTTTAAAGAGATCACACGTGCGGTGGTTCACTTCAAACACGACGGACGAATTGAGGTTCGGCATGGTTGGACCGAGATGGGCCAAGGTATCAATACCGTTGCTCAGCAAGTTGTTGTTCACGAACTCGGAGTTGATGGCTCGTTAATCGATGTCATCGTGGATACGACGCGCGAACTTGGACAGGGTCAAACCACCGGTTCGCGAGGAACATTGATGGGGGCAGGCGCTGTTCAAGCTGCTTGCCAAGCAGCATTGGCCGCCAATTGTGCGGTTGGAGTTGACCATCTTGGTGAATACCGAGTGGATTGGACAACAAAACTTGGCGACCCAGGTGTCGAACACCCGATCATTCATTCAACATTTGGCTATGCGGCACAACTTGTTGTTATTGATAAAGAGACTGGAAAAATTGAAGAAGTAATTGCTACTCACGATGTTGGCAAGGCAGTGAATCCACAACTATGTGAGGGACAAATTGAAGGTTCCGTGCACATGGGACTCGGTTACGCACTCAGTGAAGATTTCCCGAGCGATCCAGCAACTGGATACCCGACAAACACCACACTGCGAAGCTTGGGAATCCTACGGGCTAAAGATGTTCCCAAGATTTCCGTGATGATCGTCGAGTCTCCTCAACCGAACTCACCATACGGAATTAAAGGTGTTGGCGAGATCGGCCTTGTGCCAACCGCGGGTGCAGTAGCGGCCGCGCTCTATGAGTACGACGGTCAATGGCGTAGCAAGTTGCCGATGCGCCGCAATGACGCGAGCTCTGAGGAGTAGCAATGACACACACCACACCTGGTTTTGTGTGTGCCCATCACCATTTATACAGTTCGTTAGCTCGGGGCATGCCTGCTCCTCCACTTCCCACTACCGATTTCATCAGCATTCTTGAAAACGTCTGGTGGCGTCTTGATGCAGCGCTTGATCTGGACATGATCTATTGGTCTGCCGCACTCGGTGCGTCAGAGGCACTTGCAAGTGGCACGACATGCATCATTGATCACCATGAGTCGCCGAATGCCATAGAAGGGTCGCTTGCAACAATTGCTAAAGCATGTCGCGATGTAGGAGTTCGAGTCAACACGTGTTACGGCGTAACCGATCGCTGGAGCGACACCGGGCAACTCTCGCCATCAGTATCACCATCAACAAAGATGAGTTCTGCTGCACGTAGAGGGCTTGATGAGTGTCATTCGTTCATCAAAAGTGGGGGCGATGCAATGATTGGCGTCCATGCAGCGTTCACATGCGGAGATGAGACCTTGCACGCTGCTGCAGACCTGGCGAAATCCCTCACGGTCGGTGTACATATTCATGTCGCAGAAGGCATTGATGATATTTCGGCAGGAGAACGGCTGGAGGGTCTGGCGCAAGACAACTGGCTGCTTGTGCACGGTGTGCATCTAGACCGCCAACTTCTTGGACGACTTGTACACAATCCACGGTCCAACATGAATAATGCGGTCGGCTACGCACGTCCAGCGCATAAGCCCAACACCATTCTTTTAGGCACAGATGGAATAGGTGCGAACATGATGGAAGAAGCCAGGCTTGCCTACGCCCGTCTTCGTGAAGATGATGTGTCGCAGACACCAGAGACCGTTGCCCAATGGCTAACTAATGGCTACGAGTTATTCCCCAATGCCAAGCAAGACACAGTGGTGTGGTCGTACGAGCACATGGAAAATCCGTGGCACACTGCCTTCACCACTCATATGCAACCAATTTCCGTCGATGTTGATGGTGAGCGTGTGTATGAAGATGGAAATTTTCTTAAGATTGACATTCAAGAAATTCGCAGAAAAGCCAACGAACAAGCGTTACGGCTATTTGAAAGGTTAGAGGCATGACACTTCCTCAGGCAGCGATCAATCCCGCCACAGGTAAAGCCAGAATGGCTATCTATCTTCAAGATGCGCACCCCATTCGAGAAGGTATGGCCTTTGCTCAGTATGCAGAAGCAAAAGGTTTTGAGGCAGTGTGGCAAGCCGAAAGCCGTCTTGTTCGCGAAGCAACCGTTCCGATGGCTGCTTTCGCTTCAGTTACTTCATCGATCAAAGTTGGTTCTGGTGTAGTTGATTGCTGGAGTCGTAACCCAGCACGCCTTGCCGCGACATTTTCAACGCTCGATGACCTTGCGCCTGGCCGCGTAATTCTTGGAATTGGTGCTTGGTGGGATCCGCTAGCGCAAAAGGTAGGCATCTCCCGGGCAAAACCCCTGCGCGCCATGCGCGAAATCGTCAATGCGGTGCGAGCATTGCTCAATAATGAGAATGTCACCTTCAACGGTGAGTTTGTGCATTTCGATGGCATCGAACTTGACTACGTGTATCAAGATCGCCGCGCCAAAGACGTTCCTATCTATATCGGAGCTACGGGAATGCAAATGATGGAGCTCACTGGTGAGATTGCCGACGGAGTCGTACTTAACTATTTAGTATCCCCCGATTACAACAAACAAGCGATGCAGGCACTACAGACCGGCGCAGATAAGGCTGGTCGTAACATCGACAGCATTGACCGACCACAATTGGTCGTCTGTAGTGTGCATGAAGATCGCCAGACGGCCCTCGACATGGCGCGCGAGATGGTAACTCAGTATCTTGGCCAGCAACCGCACATCATGAAAGCATCAGGAGTCCCACAGTCACTACTTGACAAGGTTGGCGAAGTGTTGACATGGCCCGCAACGCACGAACAGGTCACCAAGGCTTCCAAGCTTGTTCCCGATGAGATTGTGCAGATGCTCACAGCAAGTGGAACACCAAGTGAGGCTCGCCAGCAGGTGAAGCATTACATCGAAAACGGCGCTACGTGTCCAATTCTGTACCCACTCGGTGACGTGCACGCCATGATCGATGCATTTGCTGATTGGGATGGGAATTAGCCGTGTCAATGATTGTTGCCAAGAGCCTAGATGCCGCTCTTATCGCCCTGCGTGAACACGATGATGCGCGTGTGATTCAAGGTGGAACCGATCTGATGGTCGAGATCAATTTCAATCATCTGAAGCCGACCACGATGGTGAGCCTGCGACACATCCCCGAGCTGCGAACAATTACTCGCCCAGATGGCAACACCATCTCTATTGGGTCCGGCGTCCCTTATTCACAATTAGAGATCGAGCCTGTTGCATCGGTGCTTCCCGCGCTCGCCCAAGCATCCCGCACTGTTGGCTCTCCCCAGATTCGTGCCGCAGGTTCACTCGGTGGCAATCTCGGCACATGCTCTCCGGCTGGCGACACACTTCCTGTGATGTTCGCACTTGATGCCGACATTCACTTACAGTCATCCGATTCACATCGAACGGTCTCAATTCATCAATTCATGACGGGCGTAAAACGTAATGTCAAACGCCACGATGAAATCATTACCGCCGTTGATTTCCCCATCATTGACGGCTGGCAGGGATATTCAAAAGTTGGAGTGCGAAACGCCATGGTGATTTCCGTTGCATCAGCATGCCTGGTCGCAGATCACAAATCGGGCGATGTGCGACTGGCTCTCGGATCCGTGGGGCCAACCATCATTCGCTGCCGAGAGACCGAACAATGGCTAAAAGACAACGCATCACTCACCCACAATTCGGTGATTTCTCCCGACATTGCTCGCGAGTTTGGTGCGCGAGCGAGTCGCGAATGCTCGCCAATTGACGACCACCGAAGTACCGCGCAATATCGTCGACACGCCATTTCAATCTTGGCTGCTCGCCTCCTACAAAAGGCATATTCATGAGCATGAACGAGTTCTACACACTCAATGTAAATGGCCAACCGATGCAGGTACAGGACTCATGGGTTGGTGAAAGCCTCCTCTATGTCCTACGCGAACGATTGGGCCTACCAGGTTCGAAAGGTGCTTGTGAACAAGGTGAATGTGGCAGTTGCACAGTTCTCCTTGATGGGCAGGCTGTGTGTTCGTGTTTGGTCATGGCGGCTACGGCAGTAGATAGCACAATCGTGACCGTAGAGGGTCTCGATGCACATGGCGCCGAACTGACCGATGTTCAAGATGCCTTTGTCCAACAAGGTGCCGTCCAGTGTGGCTTTTGTACACCAGGCCTGATCGTTGCGATACATCACCTACTTGAAGAAAATCCACAGCCTTCCGAACTTGAGGTAAAGGAAGCGATATCGGGAAACATTTGTCGCTGTACTGGCTACGGCAGAATTTTTGCCGCAGTCGAACAAGCCGTTGCAGTGCGAAAGGCTTCACGCACATCATGAGTACTGCAAAAGTTGAACAACGGGAACGTGACATTTTGGGCGTTAGCGCCATGCGTCCGGATGGTGCCGCGAAGGTAACCGGTGACTTTTCATTCACCTCTGACATGCACGCTGAGAATATGTTGTGGGGGGCCACCCTTCGCTCACCACATCCGTATGCCCGTATCGTCAGCATCGATACATCGCGTGCATTGGCGCTACCCGGCGTGCATTGCGTCATCACCGCCGATGATGTTCCTGGTAAGCAAACATATGGATTGATTAGTAGCGATCAGCCCGTCTTTGCGCGTGACTACGTCCGATATATGGGCGAGCCAGTTGCCGCGATCGCCGCGGACCACCCAGAAACGTGTCGGCGAGCGCTTGCACTCATCGACATTGCATACGAAGTGTTGAAGCCACTCACTAACGCTGAAGACGCAATCGCTGGATCGTTTCCTCCTATTCACCCAGATGGAAACATCATTCGTCATCAACGCATTGTTCGGGGTGACCAACACGCAACAGGGGCAATCATCGTTGAGGGTGAATACGAAATTGGTATGCAAGACCAAGCCTTCCTGGGATTAGAGGCTGCGCTTGCTATCCCCGATGATCACGGCAAAGGTGTCGAGTTACATGTGGCAACTCAATGGCTGCATGAAGACCTTGGACAAATCTCTGCTTGCCTCGATCTGCCGCCGCAAAACGTCCGCCTTATTCTTGGTGGTGTTGGCGGAGCATTTGGCGCACGTGAAGACATCAGCTTGCAAGTTCATTGTTGCTTGCTTGCCCTCAAAGCGGGACGACCAATCAAAATGCAATATGGTCGCGAAGAGAGTTTCTTCGGCCATGTCCATCGCCATCCTGCAAAAATCTTCATGCGCCATCACGCTCAATCAGATGGTCGTATCGTCAAAATAGAAGCGCGTTTTGTATTTGACGGTGGTGCATACACCAGCACCTCACCAGCGGTGCTGATCAATGGCATCACGCATACTCAGGGGCCGTACAAGTGCGACAACGCCACCGTAGATGGTTGGGCTATTCGTACGAACAACCCACCCTGTGGTGCAATGCGTGGCTTCGGAGTTGTTCAGGCATGCTTCGCCCACGAATCCCAAATGGACAAAATTGCTGCCGCAGCCGGATTATCCGCTGTTGACGTTCGGCTCATTAATGCAATGGTCACCGGAGACAGGTTGATCACAGGTCAGGTGATGGAAAGCGTCGCGCCAGTTGCACGCTGCATTATTGAAACCGAGCAAATCCCTCTCCCCGCTCCGCTTCCGTCCAATGCTCACGAACTGCTCCTACCGGGTGGCAGTGGCTTAACAGCATCTGCGTCACATATTGTTCGCGGAATTGGCTGGGGTGTCTCGATGAAGAATCTCATGTACAGCGAAGGTTTTGATGATTATGCAACCGCACGTTGCTCCATAAAAGATGGCGTCGTCTATCTCAAATTTGCAACGTCTGAGGTGGGTCAAGGTTTCGTGACACTTGCACCCCAGATCGCGCGTTCAGTACTTGGTCTTGATGATGTCGTAGTTGAGCCAATTGATACACAGATTGGCTCTGCGGGATCCACCTCCGCATCTCGTCAAACATGGATGAGTGGAGGCGCTGTAGACGGTGCATGTCGCTTGGTCCGTGAGCAGATATTCAAATACGTTGGTGCACAGCACGACATCGATCCGCTGCGGC
>LIAZ01000066.1 GCA_001438985.1 Acidimicrobium sp. BACL17 MAG-120823-bin42
GCCAACAACACAGCCGATCCTGTTCGGCAGCGCAGGCAGTTGATTGACCGTTGGACCAGACTTGCCAAGCGCATTGGATATCTCAGTTTTGGTGTCTCAATCGTGGCGGTGGTCTCGGGCTTAGCAACATCGTTCACCCCACTTGTCGGTCAGTTGGCGACGAGCGGTCTTGTAGTCGGTTCAATCCTCCTCGCACCAACAATCGTTTTGGGCTACGCAATCAAGGCAGCCGAAAAAGAAGATCGACTGAACGGCAACTAGGCAGACTTGATCATGGCGCTTCGACTTCCCGCGATAGAACGTAAAGAGCAAGTGCTCGATGTAGCGCTGCAAGTGTTTGCAACTAAAGGGTTTCACGACACCTCAATGAACGACATTGCAGAAGCAGCAGGTGTCACAAAACCCGTCGTGTATCAGCACTACGAATCGAAGCGAGCATTGTTCCTTGCCATTATCGATCATGTCGGCGATCGGATGATCGATGTACTTGCAACCGCTACAGGTGGATTAACAGATGGACAGGCTCAAGTTGAAGCGGGAACTATCGCATTTTTCAAATGGGTTGAGCGCGATAAAAATGCATTCAAAGTGTTGTTTGATAGCGGAACCAGAAATGATGATGAATTTACGATTGCAATTCGGCGAGTACTTGACCGATCGGCAGAAGCAATTGCACCATTAATCACCATCAATTCAAATCCAATTCATCTTCGCACTCTGGCGCACGCAGTGGCCGGTGCAAGCGAAGGTGTCGCTCGCTTTCTCATCAACAATGATGTTGCATTTGATGGTGAAAAGACAGGTAAACAGATTGCAAACTTGCTTTGGGCGGGTCTACGCGGAGTTGATGCGGAGTAGTGTGTTGATATGGCGCACCCTGGCGAACACCACCCTGCCTTTGAAGAATACTGCGAGTGCATTTTTGAACTGCGCGAAGACAACGTAGACGTCATTCAGGCGCGTGTTGCCGATCGCCTTCATGTCTCTCGGCCATCGGTTTCGGAAATGATCAAACGGATGGAAACCGAAGGATTGATCAGGTTAAGTGGAACACGAATTGTCCTTACACCAGCCGGCGAAACACTTGCCGAGTCGGTGGTTCGCAAACATCGCACCGCCGAGCGCTTCCTTACCGACATCCTTGGACTTCCATGGGCACAAGCCCACCACGAGGCATGTAAGTGGGAACATGTGCTGAGCCCCGATGTTGAAGACGCAATCACACGACTGCTTGGCAATCCAACAACGTGTCCACATGGCAATCCAATTCCTGGATCCAACTACATGCAGGAGCCCAGTCACCCGTTATGCGACGTAGAAGTTGGCAGCGCATTTACCGTTTCGCGAATTCCCGAAGAACTCGAATATGCGCCAGGAATGCTGGACTTTCTTGAATCGGTGCAGTTAACACCAGGCATCACCGGCACAGTCACTTCCCGATCTGCAGACGGAAAGATCGCCGTGCGCTTGAACAATCAGGAAGTTGATCTAGACGCATTTGCCAGTAGCCGAATTCTCGTTCGCGCATAACAGATCACCATGACAGCCAGAACCACTCTTGCCGTCATCACCGTGTCTCTGGTGTCGCTGACATCGTGTGCAACCACCATCATCGACACCGCACCCACCACCACAGCCGTAGCGCCAACTACCACAATTCCATCGGGTACACCCGACGAACTATTTGCACAAATGCAACAAACCATCGCGCTGCTGTCAAAAGCCTTGAGTGAAAGTAACAAGGGAGTTGCCAGACTTCGACTTGCAGAAATTGAAAGCATTTGGTCCACGCTCAAGCCACAAGTGGCAGAACGTGGCGATCAATTTGTTCAAGACATGCAACGCATTGTTGATCTTGCAATTTCATCGATAGAACGAAACCGTCCTGCTGATGCAGACAAATCACTCAGATTTTTAACCTTGGTTATTGAAACGCTGTAACAAAACTCAGTTCACCATTGCCGGAGGCAACTCACGGTGATGAACAACCGTCAAACGTTGCGTTGATCGAGTGAGTGCAACATACAATGCTCGCAGACCATGTTCTTGTGCAGCGGCAATTGCTGCTGGTTCGACCACAACTACGCCGTCTAGCTCCAAACCTTTCACCACACTTACCGGCACAACAGTGAGTCGCGAATCAAGTGCCGTGTTATTAGCTCGACCATGCTGCACACCTTCGCGTGTTAATACTGCCGAGACTGATTCGGTCATTGCGTCTGGGCAAACAATGGCTACATTTCCACCAATAACACTGTCCATCATGATTCGTGTCTGCGCAACGACATCGTCAAGCAGTCGCTCTGCCGTTGTTGAGCGAACAATGTCTGGACCAAACTCTCCATCTCGCACCGATTGAGGTGGAACGAGTGACGGTGCGGCAACAGCAAGTACCTTGTCGGCAAGTGCCATGATCTGAGCGGGAATGCGATAGCCCACCGAAAGATTGATGATCTGAGCCTCTTTTTTCGTTGGCAAGTACTTCAATACGTCTTGCCAATCGCGCGGAGCAAACGCCCCAGTTGCCTGAGCCAAATCGCCCACGATCGTCATCGCTCCATTCAGCGAGCGTCGATTCATCATTCTTAACTGCATCGGAGTGAGATCTTGGACTTCGTCAATGATGATGTGCCCATACAAACGCATCTCATCGTTTTCATCAATTCGGCCACCCTTGCGTGGTCGTGGGCCGATTAAGGACAACACTTCGTCTAGCAGTGCAACATCGCTTTCGGCCCAATGAACTTCTGCAAGTGATGCACTTCGCTCACGCACGAGCAATGGCCATTCGTCATCGCTCAAAACCCCTTGTGCGGCAGACCGAACAAGTGCGCGTGACCCAAATACATCGTGCAACACCTCTGCAGGGGTAAGCACCGGCCACATTCGAATGATCGCAGCACGAAACTCGGAGATGTCACGCAAACTATCGCGCAGAGATTCCAAGTCAATTTCTTCACGCTTGCTCGTGGCTGCCATTGCAGCAACGACTTCGGTTTCTACCCATCGCGCCGCAGCATTATGACGTCGATATCGTCGACGAGCATCACGAATAATACGCACTGATTCACTTACTCGAAGACGCAAATACTCAGCGCCAAACGGAATCACTAAGTCGTCTCGCAATGGTCGTTCACGATCGCGAACTGCAGCCGCAACAAACGTGCACATTCGAATATCGCCCTTGACATGGCGAGTCGCATCGTCTTCGTGACGACCAACGCGATGCCCCGAAACCAAATCAGCTAGCACCACTTGCTCGACACCTGCTTCTCCAAGTGATGGCAAGACCTGCTCGATGTAGCGCAGGAACACGCGGTTTGGTCCAACTACTAATACACCTTGGTCTTCGAGCGGGAAACGATAGGTGTACAACAAATATGCAGCACGATGCAGTGCAACCACTGTTTTTCCTGTTCCTGGCCCGCCCTGCACAACCAGCACACCACTTTGCGGCGCACGAATGATTTGATCCTGTTCAGATTGGATCGTTGCAACGATGTCACCGAGTTGACCTGTGCGGCCGCGCGATAGCGCAGAGATCAACGTGCTGTAACCGCGCAATCCCGTGCCATCATGTCGCACTCCGGTCTGCGGGTCGCCGCCAAGACCTTCGTCATGACCAAGTCCTAAGTGTCCTTCGCCGAACAGTTCGTCTTCGATACCAGACAAAACTCGACCTTGCACCGAAAAGTGACGCCTACGGGCGAGACCCATGGTCTCGCGACCTGTCGCGCGATAAAACGGTTCGGCAACTGGTGCTCGCCAGTCCACCACCACCGGGTCACGGGCCTCGTCGGCGACTGCCAAACGGCCAATGTGAAAACTCTCTATCTCGTCGGGCGTATCGGTCAACCGATCAATTCGCCCAAATACCAACGCCGCATCGCCCAAATCAAGCGTGGTCAGGCGTTGCAGCAATTGTTCATCAAAGGCGTTGCGCTCGTAGCGGGCCTGAAATGTGCCCCCCGTGTTTGCCTCATTGAGGTCGCGGATACGCCAGGCATCCTCACGGCTCTTATCCAGGCAGGCATATGCATGGTCGATGTAGGCCTGCTCGGCAGCGATGTCGGGATGTTGTTGGCTCATTTTGGGGTTCATCAACTCTACCGCCAGATCGGCCGGGCCAATTTCGTATAGCCCCCCTGCCGCTGGCAGTATCGGCGTAGCACTATTCATTAATTTTTTAACTCACCACATTCGGAACACTGCTATCGGCGGAGGCAGACATGTCCATGATTTTTCGTTGCGTGTCGTATCTTTGTGCGCTCGCACTGTGCACTAGCTCATGTGGAAACACTTCGAAGGATTTAACTTTTCCTTCGTTGTCGAATCCATCTACTTCGGTGGCGTCTACTACGACAACAGTTGCCAATGAACTCGTTGAGTCTGCAGTCAGCACCGAATCGGCCACTACCTACTCGGTCGTCAGCGACTTCTCCAACATCTTCATGCTTCGCGCACAATGTGGGCGGATGCCAGAAACATGCCCCGTTTCGCAGATGACCGCTACAGGCAGCGAACTTGCCGCCGAGCTCACTAAAACCATGCGTGAACGGGTCGCTGGAAACCTCCGCACGCGTGCTGGAGCAGGAAAACTTCGCGTGCGCATCGAATCTGTAGAAATTATCGACACTTCACACGCAGTCGTGCACACATGTGTATTTGACTCGGTAGTGCTGTTTGACTCTGGTCAAGTTGACAGCGCTGCCGACGACATCGTGTTTGACGACTCCGTGATCTCAGTTCGCACCAAATGGAATGTTCAGCGAGAAAACGGTACGTGGAAATGGCGCGATGCACGCGGCTATCAACGAAAAGTAGGAGGAGACCTATGCGGATTTTCACGATAGGAACGACGGCGCTGATGTGTTTTGCACTGACATCGCCAACGTCGGTAGATGCCGGCGACTCTGCTGGTGACAACACGAACACCATGGCGGGAGTCGAAGGCAATCAAATCATGGCCGGCGTGCAGTTTGGAAGTTCTCCACAAGGTTCCGATGCCAATGGTGACTGCGAATGGTCCATTGCAATTCCCCATGATTCTCATTCTGGACTCGGCACCGAAGTCAAAAAAGTTTCTGGCAACATCACCTACAAACTGTTCGAGTACACCTGTCTCAACCGATCGCCTGCCACAACGTTTCACTGGATACCACAAGTGTCAACTCAGCAACTTGCCGAACAAGCAACGTCGGTGGTGTACGACAATATTCCTGCACCATGGGGCGAATTTGCACCGCCCGCTCGGCGCGGCGTTGTCAAACTGGGTACATGGTTTTGGGTTAACCCACTGATGTGGGTTCCGGTTAGCGCCACAGCTGGAGTGCCAACTGCAGCGGGTTATCTTTCGGTCACCACTACAGCGACACCTAAGAAACTGATCTTTGATCCAGGAGATGGCGCACTTGGCACAGGACCGGTCACCTGCACGGGGCCCGGAATTCCCTGGATCGAAATATTTGGCGACTCACTCGATAGCTCGTGCATGTACACCTACAAACACTCATCTTCACTGCATGAAGATGGTGCGTTTCCTGCAACTCTTGCCGTGCAGTGGCACATCACGTTTACCACCAACTTTGGAGCACGCGGAACCGTTGGAGATCTGACGCTCAAAGCATCACATCAAATGGTTGTTCGCGAAATTCAGGCACTCGTCACGGGGTAATAAATAAGGGGTGTATTGAGTAGGAACATGGGCCCTCGCCTGACACACTGAAGGGTCGCTCTACGCGACTATTTCAGACTTCGAAAAGGACCCTCTATGCCAGTCAGCAACTCGCGCGACACCATTTTGCTTGAACGTCGTTACGCGGCGGTGTTTACCACCATCACCGATGAATCAATCGCCGCACTGGCAGCAGCGGTCGACGGAAAACTGCGCGACGCACTCGCAAAAGTACTTGCTCTTCCCGCAGGCACATTTGACGATGCTGCAACAGTGGCACCGAAAGTTCGCGAAGCGATGAAGGCACGCAAGGCCTACCTCGATACCGGTGTGTTGTTCGGCGAAGCAGCAACCGAAAAAGCCATCGAAGTACTTGGCGATAAGTCGGAGGATCCAAGCCTCGAAGACTTAAATAACGTCCTACCAAAACTTATTGAAGAGTTCAGCCTCGATGCATGCCGCTTGATGGCTGTTCAGTTTTCGGTTTCTCTTGGCGGATTCCGCAAACTGGTGAACACCGATACGCGATTTGCCATTCCATCAACAGGCGGTACCGCAAGTGCACCTGCTGTTGCGCCAACAAAAGATGCCGCAGCACAGGAAGACAAAAAGCGTGCGCGAGCAGAGCGTAAAGAAAAAGACAAGGCCGTTCGGGCACAAGCCGAAGCTCAACGCCGTGCAGCACGCGGTCGTGCATAGGTAAACGCCATGACACTTCGCCTTGCCAATCTCAAAGGTCGCGCACAATTCATTGTTGGAGACATCACAGCGCCTCGCGCAATTGATGTAGCGACCGCAAGCAACAACTCGCTGTCAGCAGACCCGATGCAGTGCTTTGCACATTGGGATGCGCTGAAAAAGATTGCACCAACACTCGATGCACAATCGGGAACCCCTGTTGCGATTGCCGATTTGTCGTGCCCTGTTCCACAGCCACGCCAAATGTTTGCGGTGGGTCTCAACTACCGCAAGCACGCTGCCGAAATGGGAAGTCCACTTCCACCACTTCCACTGGTGTTC
Source organism: Acidimicrobium sp. BACL17 MAG-120823-bin42 (assembly GCA_001438985.1). GTDB lineage: Bacteria > Actinomycetota > Acidimicrobiia > Acidimicrobiales > Ilumatobacteraceae > UBA3006. Next base: position 6,695 of record LIAZ01000066.1, read on the forward strand.
GCCAAGTTTCAAAGTTCGCTCAACACCCCAACGGGAACTATCGAAATTTTGAGTGACACAGTGGACTACGAGTCGGAACTGGTCATCGTCGTTGGCAAAGGTGGTCGCCAGATCAATGAAGACCGCGCATGGGACCACGTTGCCGGATTGTGTGCTGGTCAAGATGTTTCGGATCGCGGTCTGCAATACATGGGCTCGCCACCTCAATTCAGTCTCGGAAAA
>LIAZ01000067.1 GCA_001438985.1 Acidimicrobium sp. BACL17 MAG-120823-bin42
CGAAATGCTTTCTGTTCGGGAAGTCGAGAGCGCGGTCCGGCAGCTTGACGTTCACGGCCGCGACGACGCGGTCCACCTGTCTCAATCTCAGTCACGTTTCCCCTTTAGGCGTATTGCAACCCAAAAGATCGGGCCACACAAGGAGAAAACACTACAACCATCATTCAATTTCTGCCATAGCGCGTATGGCAGAAAAGCAATTGTGAAAGAGATTTACCCGCGGCGGCGGCGAATTTCCTCGGAGATCGCGGGAACGATCTTGTGCAGGTCGCCAATGACGGCATATCCAGCTTTGGTGACGATGTTGGCTTCCTTGTCGGTGTTGATGGCAAGGATGTTCTTAGACGCCATTGCACCTACCCAGTGCTGGATGGCTCCCGAAATGCCGCACGCGATGTAAATGTCTGGAGCAATTCGAGTACCCGTTTGACCAACTTGGTCGGTGTGGTTACGCCAGCCGTTATTGGTCACTGCGCGCGAGCAACCCACAATTCCGCCAAGTAGTCCGGCGAGTTCTTCAAGGGGAGCGAACGCTTCAGCCGATCCAACACCTCGACCACCACTGACCACTACGGGGGCGGTGGCAAGCGTTACGCCCGCTACTCGTTCAACGCGGTCTTGCACAAAAGAGTGCATGACTGAATCATTCAGTTCAACTTCGTGCACGGTGTGTGTTGCAGTTGCTGGAGACTCAACTGCTTCAACCGTGTGGTTGGCAAGTGTGACCAACTTGATCGATGCATCGACTTCGGCTTGTTCAAGCAGTGATCCACCCCAACGTGCGCGAACTACCTTCAATGGCTGTGCGCCAGTAAAGGCAGAGTCGAATTCGGTGCAGTTCATTGATGCAGGGAGATCGAGACGCGCTGCAACTTGTGCAACTACTTCATGACCTCGTTCCGTACCCGTGCCGATAACCACTTGCGGGGAAATCTTTTTTACAACTTGAGCAACTGCTTCGCCCCATGCCTCTGGACCAAAGTCGGTCAGCGATGCGTGGTGGGCCTGGTGTACGACAGATGCACCGTATTGTGCTGCAACTGATGACAATGCGTCAGCATTTGCGCCGACGGTTACTGCTTCGACTGTGGTGCCCATTTGTGATGCAAGAGTGCGAGCAGCGGTGAGTACACCAAGCGATGCTGTTGCAATAGTGCCGCGATCATGTTCGATAACTGCAAGCACGCTCATTTGAACACTCCTAGTTCTTCAAGCAGGTCAACAACAGCAGATGCTGCTTCTGGACCAGTACCCAAAATCTGTGTGTTGCTCACGCGTTCTGGTGGACGTTGCAACTGAATCATCTTCAATCCACCAACTGAACCGGTTGACTCTGTGCGTGTGACGTCGACTTTCTTCGACGCCAAGCGGCCCTTCATCGTCGGGTAGCGGGGCAGGTTGATCCCTTCCTTCACGCCGACAGCCGATGGCATTGGCAGCATGTAGATCTCTAAACCTGCATCGCTTTCTCTGCGCACCTTAGCGACACTGCCTTCGATGTCGAGACCCTTGGCGCCATTGACCATTGGGCGACCAAGCTTGAGGGCAACACGAATACCAACTTGGTAACCACACGAGTCTGCCGATTCGTTTCCGAACAGCACCAAGTCAAACTTGCCGTTTGCGTTTTCAAGATCGGTAATCACTGATGCAATTGCTTGTGCCGTGCGCTGAGGGTCCCAGTCTGATTCGGTGATGGGAACCAACACGGCTTTTGCTGCACCAACACTGACAGCAGTGCGCAATTGTTCTTCGGCTTCTGCTGGGCCAAGAGTAAGCACGGTGACTTCGCCACCGTGCTTTTCTACGAGTTGCACTGCTTGTTCTACGGCGCACTCTTCGTGCGGACTCACCGTGAAACCAAGGAATGCAGTGTCTACTGCTTGGCCGTCTTCAGTGATGTTGATACGTGCACCAGGAGCTGGCACGCGTTTCACGCAAACGAGAATGTTCATGATGGGTTGCTTAGCTCTTCATGCGAGCGTCGGTTGGGTCGAACAGCGGTTGGCTGCCAACTCGTGCGACTTTCACGGGGAACAACTCGTTCATGTACATCACGCGCAATTCATTACCTTCAACAGCATGTTCTGGTGTGAGGTAGGCGAGCAACAAGTACTTGCCAAGTGATGGTCCCATGCCAGCGGTGGTCACGCGCGAAACGCGACCCTTAGCGTCAACGATTCGCTCACCGGTCTTGGTGAGGATTGGTTCGTTGCCACCAGTTGGGTAACGCTTAATGCCCGACTTGGAGGTGTGATCAAGAATTTCAAGCGTGCACATAATTGCCGCTGGCTTGCCTTCACGTGCCTTCATGTATTCCGCTTTACCAATGAAGTCTGCTGACTTCACCTTCGCACGTGCCAAACCTGCTTCAACTGGTGTGTATTCGCTCTCGAGTTCTGCACCCATGAGGCGGTAGCCCTTTTCGATACGACCAGTTACGGCGTACACGCCCATTCCTACTGGAATGATGTCGAACTCTTTGCCGGCTTCCGCAATGGTGTCCCACATGCGCAGACCGTGTTCCATGCGCGTGTAGACCTCCCACCCGTTTTCTCCAACATATGAAATGCGGAACATGGTTGCAGGAACACCGTCAATCAGTACGTCGCGCACTGATCCGTATGGGAAGTTTGCCTGCGACACATCGAAAGGAATCAACTTGCCATCGGCATCGATGGTTTGTGTTGCTTTCGCCATGGTCTTTTCGGCGTTTGGTCCCCACACACCAATGGTGCACAGTGCTTGGCTCATGTCGGTGAACGTCACCGAGCCATCAGTTGGCATGTACTTCTTGAACCAGTACTTGTCGCGTCCACCATCGAATGCGCCGGTGATCACTCGGAAGTGCTCTTGGCCAAGACGCATGATGGTGAGGTCACCACGGAATCCGCCGCCTGGGGTGAGTAGTGGTGTGTAGACCGAACGACCAACAGCAACATCAACGTTGTTCACGCAGACGTATTGCAAGAAGCTGACGACACCCGGGCCTTCAAAGTCGAATTCGTTGAACGCGGTGAGGTCCACCATGCCAACTGATTCGCGCATTTGCATGTGCTCTGCATTGGTAATGGGTGACCACCAGCGTGCATCCCATTCGTGTTCGCGTGGTTCGCACACTGCGGGGAACTTGTCGACAAGTTTGGCATTGGATGCGAACCACTGTGGACGCTCCCAACCGCGGGCATCAAAGAAGGTTGCGCCGAGCGCTTCTTCGCGTGGGTAGAAAGGGCTGCGACGCATGTTGCGCTGTGATGCCCATTGTTCGCGAGGGTGCACAATGCCGTATGTCTTGTTGAAGTGCTCGTCGCAACGTGCATAAATGTGATGCTCGGTCTTTTCGTGTGGGTAAAAGCGACTGATGTCAGATGAGTGTGGGTCGCACAAGTGTGGGTAGCCGTACGTCATCCATTCGGCAACGAGTTGAGCAATGCCTGGACCTTCTTTAATCCACACTGCAGCAGCCGACCACAAGTTCTTCACTTCAACGGTTTCACCAAGTACTGGCATTGCGTCCGGGGTGAGCGAAAGCAAGCCGTTGATGGCGTATTTAATTTCGGCATCGCCGAGCATTTCCATGAGTTCGATTGCTTGTTCCATCTGCGGATCAAAGTCGTCCATGGTGAGTGGCAATTCGGTAGGCGAAAGTGCCGATGCCTCATTTGATGGAATGTCGTCTGGGTGCATGAAGATTGCGCGGTGTGCATACGAGCCAACTTCCATCGAGCCAGTTGACTGACGCTCGTAACAGAAGGTGTCCATGTCGCGAACGATTGGGAATGCAACTTCTGCATTGGTCTTTTGCAACACGTCAATTGGTCCAACGTCTGCCATTTGGTGAACTGCTGGAGTAAGCGGAATGTTTGCGCCAGCCATCTTGGCGATTCGTGGACTCCATACGCCACAAGCAACGACGACATACTCGGCTTCGATGCGACCTTTGTTGGTAACAACAGCAGAGATTTGGCCGTCCTTGGTTTCAAGGTCAAGTACTTCGGTGTTTGCAAACACTTGCAAGTGACCAGCCTTCACTGCACTTTCGCGCATCAAGGTGCCGGTTTGTAGTGAGTCAACAACCGACACGCTTGGCGTGTAGAAACCGCCGAGCAAAATCTTTTCGTTGATAAATGGAACGAGTTCCTTGATTTCTGCTGGGGTGAGCAGCGTGGAGTCGATGCCCCATGCCTTTGCCGACGTCATACGGCGATTGAATTCCTCCATGCGCTCTGGCGTACGAGCAACTTCGATACCACCCGAGGTGTTGTTCATGCCGTGCTCGATGTACTGCTGCTGAGAGGCGAGCGTGAGCAGTGCCATTTCTTTGTTGTGATCGGTGGGGAAAATGAAGTTGGATGCGTGACCAGTAGACCCACCTGGGTTAGGCAATGGGCCCTTGTCGATGAGCACCATGTCGGTCCAGCCGAGTTTGCTCAGGTGGCCAACGAGACAGTTACCCACGATTCCGGCGCCGATAACGACACACTTTGCGCGACTTGGAAATTCACTCACGAGTTACCCCCGAACAGAGGACCACACCCCCGATGGGCGAGGCCACAGTTGAATTTTGGTAGTATATCAGCGCAATATCATCAGGTAAAATTGCAGATATGATGGTCCTCGTGAGTACTTCGCTGAGCGAGCAGGCCTACCTCGAGATTCGGGACAAGATTGTCCGACTTGAACTGGCCCCCGGCGACGTCATTAAAGAAGAGACCCTGCAGGCTCAGTTGGGCATCGGACGTACCCCAATTCGTGAGGCACTCCAGCGCCTGGCCCGAGACCAGTTCGTCACGGTCATCCCGCGACGGGGCATGTTGGTGTCGGGGATCGATGTCATGGAGCTGAGCATGCTGTACGAGACCCGTGCATTGCTCGAGCCCTACGCCATGCGACTCGCTGCCAAGCGTGGCAAGCAAGACCACTGGAATGAAATGGCTCGCGTGCTTGCCCGCGCCGAGGAGCCAGGTGCGACCAATGACGACCTCATGAAAATTGACCGTCGTTGCCACGAGATTGTGTGGGATGCAGCGGGTAACCGTTTTCTTACCGCAACTCTCGACATGATGTATGCACAAAGCGATCGCTTGTGGCACCTGTACATCTCCGATGTGGCCGACATGAAACACGCGGTGCAAGAGCACGGCGAGATTTTTGAACGACTTGCCAAAGGTGACGGCGATACTGCAGCAGTGCTATGTGAAAAGCATGTTCGCGGTTTCGATGACGAAATGAATCAGGCAGTGCGTAAGCGACTTGGTTAGCCGCTTCCAAAATAACTAGTCAAATTCTCCGAGCACTTGCGCTGGATCGGTGCTTTCCGTGTCTGGCCAATTTGAATACCAAATGTCGGCCGCCGAAGTTCCGACGTGCAGTGGTGGTCGATCAAATCCTGCAAGTGGTTCAACGAGTGGTTGCACCACAACATCCCATCGCGGTTTAGAAAAGTAGGGGAATGATTGTCGTGGTTTGCCCGACTTATTAAATACACGATGCGGGGTGGACAGCAACCTGCCGCCGCTCCATAACTCCAACATGTCACCAACGTTGAGCACCATGCCGCCCTCTGGGCACTGAGCATTAATCCACTCGTCGTTGCGCTTACGCACTTCAAGTCCGCCGATCGGATCATGAGCAAGCAACGTAAGCAAATTGAAGTCCTTATGTGGATGAATTCCCCATGTGTCGGCCTGAGGCTCGATTGGAGGGTAGTTAAGCAGTGTCATATTGGTGAGCGGCATGTTCATGCGTGACAGCAACACGGTTGGGTCAACACCAAGTTGTGTGCACAACGCGATGATCAATGTTTCACTCACCGCATCAAGTGCATGCCAGTAATTCATGATTGGCGTACGCACATCCACATCAATTGCGGGCCAAACGTTTGGGCCATACAAATCGCATTGCTCGCGAATGGGGTCGTTCGCATCTGTTTCGTAATGCAACTTCCACGCTTCGTACTGGTCGGCTTTTCCTTTGCCCGAGTTGGGCGTGAAGTAACCAAGTGGAACAAATCCGCGATAGTTGCCTTTGGCCACTATGTTGTTCGCTAACACGTCGCGGGGAGTGTCAAACACTGCCTTCACTGCGGCACGCATGTTTGCCGTGATTTCAGGATCGACACCATGGCCAACCACGATGGCGAAGCCGATTTCGCTCAACGCTGCATACAGTTCGGCAGAAGCCGTGGCGTAATTGGGGCTAGATGAACCCGCGCGCAACGGCGAAATGTCGACGATTGGCAGGCTTGTGGTCACCAGACCAACATAGATGACGTGCTACCCCACAGAGTTCGGCAAATCCATACGGGGATTGTCATATATCAGCGACCCATCGCTCCTATATAGTGGTGCGACCAAATCGCCACGTGGTGGCCATTGAACGGGGAGTCTCCAATATGTCGTTTCCATCAGATCTCGAAATTGCGCGCGCGGGTAAGCCACTGCCACTGAAAGACATTGCTGCCCAGATGGGGATCGGCGAGCACCTGCTTGAACCGTACGGCAAGAGCCTGGCAAAGATCAGTCTTGATGCAATCGATGAATTGAAGAAGCGCCCGAAGGCAAAGTACGTCGTAGTTACTGCCATCACACCAACACCACTTGGCGAAGGAAAGACCACAACAACGGTTGGTCTCGGCCAGGCGTTCAAGCACATTGGCAAGAACGCAGTGATCAGCTTGCGTCAGCCATCAATGGGACCAACGTTTGGTATTAAGGGCGGCGCTGCTGGTGGTGGCTACAGCCAAGTAATTCCAATGGAACTGCTTAACTTGCACCTCACGGGCGACTTCCACGCAGTTACTGCTGCGCACAACCTGTTGTCGGCAATGGTCGACAA
>LIAZ01000068.1 GCA_001438985.1 Acidimicrobium sp. BACL17 MAG-120823-bin42
ATCAACGTCAAAACCCGCAGCGCGAAGACGATCAAGACCCGATTCGGCAATGGTTTCGGCAATAACAATGCGCTTATTGGTCATGACATGTGCTCCACGATGTAGTCAATGCAGTGTGTAAGTAGTTGAACATCTGATGGTTCTACCGATGGAAACATCGAAATGCGAAGTTGATTTCGCCCAAGCTTGCGGTACGGCTCGGTGTCAACGATTCCGTTGCTGCGCAGCACGGCGCTGATGACTGACGCATCAAAGCCATCAACGTCAATCGTTCCAACTACAGGAGACCGAAACACAGGGTTATGCACAAAGGGTGCAGCAAACGAACTGTGTGTTGCCCAGTTGTATAAATACTCAGAAGATTCTTTAGTGCGTTGTAAGCACCAGTCCATGCCGCCATTGTTCAGCATCCACTGCAATTGGTTGTCGAGTAACACAAAGGTGGATAGTGAAGGTGTATTGAACGTTTGCTGTGCGCGTGAATTCTCGAGCGCCACTGCAAGATTGAGCGAAGTTGGGCACCATCTGTTCGATTGTGCGATGGAGTTAATGCGTTCAACTGCGCGCGGTGAGCACAATGCAATCCATGTTCCGCCTTCTGAACCAAAACCTTTTTGTGGCGAAAAGTAATACACGTCTACTTGCGATGTATCCCACGCAATGCCACCTGCTGCAGATGTTGCATCAACAACAACAAGTGCGTCACCTGGTGACGATGGTCGTACGAGTGGCATTGAAGCGCCCGTGCTTGTTTCGTTGTGTGTGAAGCAATACGCGTCTACATCGGCTAGTTGAGGCTCTGCAACTGTTCCGGGTGGAGCCTCAATGACGACAGGATCTTGTAGGTGCGGAGCGCTACGCGTGACATCGGCAAACTTTGAGGAAAACTCACCGAACACCACGTGTTCACTGCGCGCAGTAATGAGCCCAAACGATGCAGCATCCCAAAACATGCTGGCGCCGCCATTTCCGAAAACCACTTCCCAGTCTGTGGGCAAAGAAAACAATGTCCGAAGTTGATCTTGCACACTGCCAAGGAGTTGTTTGACGGGTGCCTGACGGTGCGATGTGCCGAGCACATGCTTTCCTGCAGACATCAACGCTTCTAATTGTTCGTGTCGAACCTTGGATGGGCCACTCCCGAAGCGCCCATCGGTGGGAACCATCGAAGATGGGAGTGTGAGTTGAAGGGGTGACTGCAGAACCATGCCTTCAGTGTTGCCTGAATTAACGTCAATACCGCAGTCGTTTACAAAAAATTAGTGAGTAACTGGCGCGGCGCCAGCAGTGGTGCCTTCATGCCAAGTGTCGCCATCGACAATTGCGCGAACGGCACGCTGAATGCGCAACGCATCAAGTGGCTTCACAATCCAACCCTCAGCCCCGCTGCGGCGAGCCAGATGGACGTCAGCATTTCGATCAAGCAACATGAGGACAGGAATATGTGGGATGCGATGATCACTGTGGTCAAGTCGCAGGTTCATGGTGACCGCCATTCCACCCATCGTTCCAAATTGCAAGTCGAGGATGGCAATGTCTGGAGTGCGAGTTTCGATTGCTTCGGGAACATCACGACCATTACTGCACACTGTGAAGGAATTCTCAGGAGAACTCAGGGCACCGAGAATGTCATCAAGTACCCACTGAGCATCAGTTCCAATCAAAATATGCACAAGAGAACTATACCTTCCAGCACTTGTTGGGATTAGGAGATGACTGGATAGTCGTCGCGCAGATACCGTACAGGTGCAGTTCTGCAAACCCCGGAGGTTTTTCGTGCATAGGTTGTCGCGTGTTTCACGATTGGGATTGGTGGCTCTGGCTGCCGGTGCAATGTTGCTTTCATTTGGAAATAATGCGGCAGCCGAAACCGCGTCCGACCTTGCGCCTGTGGACATTGTTGCCGTGAGTGGATTAATTGACGAAGTGGTCGTCGCCTCAATAGAGAATGCGATCAAACGTTCGGAATCCAATGGTGCCCAGGCATTGGTCTTGCAGCTCAACTCTCGTGGCGCAGTTGTTTCGCACGAACGCATGGCTGGCTTACTTGAAAAAATCGCTGACGCACGTATCCCGGTAGCGGTGTGGGTTGGGCCATCAAGTGCTCGCGCATTTGGATTGTCGGCTCAGTTATTAACCGTTGCAGATGTGCGCGCGATGGCACCGGGTGCCCTCATTGGGTTCACGGGACCAGCACTGCAAGTCAACGGCGAGGAAACATCGTTTGGTGACAGCAGTGCAATACTGCGCACATCAAGCATCGGGTTTAGCGAAGCACGTAAAGAAGGAATTCTTAACTTTGCGGGCGATGACGAAGGCGTGCCAGTAGTGCGCAATATGTTGTTGGCACTTGACGGCATCATCGTGGGTGGTATCGAGCTCAACACGGTTATCGAAACCGTTGATGAAACAGGACAAATTGTTCGTGACGCAACTCAGGCTCGGTTTTACAAGTTGGAGCTGACCGATCAGCTGATGCACACAGTGGCAAGTCCTCCTGTTGCGTATTTGTTGTTTGCCATTGGGCTGTCGCTCTTGATCTTCGAATTTTTTACTGCCGGTATTGGTATTGCCGGAGTTGTTGGTGCGCTGTGCTCAATGCTCGGCATTTATGGTTTGGCAGCATTGCCAATTCGTGGATGGGCAGTTGCGTTATTGGTGATGGCAATTGTTGCCTTTGCTGTAGACGTTCAGGTGGGGGTTCCACGATTTTGGACTGGAGTTGGACTCACTGCATTTGTTATTGCATCGTTTGCGTTGTACCAACCGATAGATGGATCCAACATGCGAATGTCATGGATCACGCTCGTATCAGGGGTTGGCATGATGGCGCTTGCATTCATCGTTGGCATGCCGAGCATGGTGCGTACTCGATTCGCAACACCAACTATTGGTCGTGAATGGCTGATTGGTGCTGAAGGCATTGCCATGAGCGATGTGAATCCCGAAGGAATCGTGACAGTGCACAACGGTCAGTGGCGAGCACGCACCAACCGTTCAACACCGATCACAACCGGTAGCCCGTTTCGTGTCGCTGCCATTGATGGAATCACGTTAGAGATCGAACCATTGGAAGGCGCAGCCCGCGACTATCGCGAGAAGCGAAAAGGCAACGAGTGAGCACCGAGGCAGCCACACGAAGAGAGCTGTCTGAAACCACCCCGTTACAACCCATTGATTGGTTGTTATTGATGGTGCCAGGAGTGGTCTGGGGGTCGTCGTTTTACTTCATCGACATCGGCCTTGATTCATTTGCTCCAGGACTGATTACGCCAATGCGCGTGCTGTTCGGATGCATCACGCTCAGTCTGATTCCACGCGCTCGGCAGACGGTCCCAAGTCAGGCATGGCCACAAATTGTGGTGTTGTCTCTGGTGTGGTTAGTGATTCCACTCACCGCATTTCCATTTGCCGAGCAGCATGTGTCGAGCAGCGTGACGGGAATGTTGAACGGTGCAACTCCGCTGTTTGTTGCTGTAGTTGCCTCTGTCATTGCCAGGCGCTTGCCACCTGGTAGCCAGATATTTGGTTTGGCCATCGGCTTTTTGGGTGTCGTGTTTATTGCCATGCCATCAATTCGCGAGAGCTCGTCAAGTTCTTTTGGCGTATTTTTGATTCTTGGAGCATTGGTGATGTATGGCTTCGCGTTAAATGTTGCAGCACCGCTACAACAACTCTTTGGTTCACTGCCTGTGTTGTTTCGCGCCGAGATTGTGGCAATGCTGTTTCTTGCTCCGCTTGGCGTGTACTCACTGATCAACAATGATCGCCCATTTAAGTGGACGGCCTTTGCTGCGATGCTTGCACTCGGTGTGCTCGGAACAGCAGTTGCGCACTATGCAATGGTCACGCTGTCTGGCCGAATTGGATCGACGCGTGCATCAGGGAGTTTGTATTTAATGCCGGCAGTATCACTTGCACTCGGCGTATTTGTAAATAACGAATCCGTTGCTCCGCTAGCGGTGCTGGGAAGCGCCATTGCTGTGCTTGGTGCATATGTGTTGGGACGAAGCAAACGGTTGGCTCCCTCAGAAACCACAGCATGACCGCGCAAGACTTTGACCCAACAACGGTGCCAATTAGGCCCGCTGCAACCGTGATGTTGTTGCGCGATCATCCGATCAACGGTGTCGAAGTGTTTATGTTGCAACGCACGCTAAGTGCAGCATTTGCCAAGGGAATGTATGTATTTCCTGGTGGGCGGGTGGACGCAAATGATGCAGAAGAAACGCTTGAAGCGCATTGCGATGGAATGACTGACGAAGAAGCCAGTGCATTGTTGGGGCTATCGCATGGCGGGTTGTCGTATTGGGTTGCGGTAATCAGAGAGTGCTTCGAGGAAGCAGGAGTGCTGCTTGCCCGTTGTGGCGAGACCACAGACCTCATTCGTTTTGAAGGCGATGAACTCATTGCTCGCTATATGACCGCACGACACGCTGTGCATGAAGGTTCAATTTCCATGATGCAGTTATGTGCAGATGAAGATCTGCATCTGATCACAGACAACATTCACTATGTGAGTCATTGGATTACACCACTTGGCGAGGCACGAAGGTTTGATACCCGATTCTTTGTTGCGCGGACACCCGATGGCCAAGAACCGCTTCATGACGACAACGAAACCATCGACAGCCTGTGGGTAACGCCCGCAGATGCACTCGAGCGTCATAGCAGCGGAAGCCTGGCCATGATGCCACCAACTATCCGCAATCTTGAATTCTTGCTTCCCTTCGGAACCACAGCCGACGCATTGGTCGCAGCAAAAAAGATTGGGACCCCAACTGCAATTGTTCCGCAATTACGTGTTGATGAAGAAGGTCGGGTTATTGGGGTGTCGTTTCCCGGGGACGCAGACTTTAAGAACTAGTTGCGTTGCGAAATTGACACGTGCACCACGTCTTCGGTGCGTGCAGAGCAACCGATCATGTCTTGTGTCGACACTGTTTCATCGATGATGCGTTGGGCAATTGCTGTAAAGGCTTGCGCAGCAGCACCCTTTTGTGACAACACAATTGGCTCACCTGTATCGCTGCCGTGGGCAACTGCAGATTCAATTGGAATGTTGCCAAGCAGCGGAGCGCCAATCTCGGTGGCAAGTGTTTGCCCGCCACCTTTGCCAAACAGTTCGTACTCGGTGCCGTGTTCGCACGTAAACGACGTCATGTTCTCGATCACACCGGCAACACGAAGAAAACTACGACGCGCCATGTCTGCAGCACGGATGGCAACCTTCTGCGCAGAGACTGCTGGTGTGGTGACAATAATCAGATCGGTGCGCGGCAACATGCGGGCTAATCCCATTTGCACATCGCCCGTTCCAGGTGGCATGTCGATCAGCAAGTAATCAAGTTCGCCCCAATGAACATCGTGCAAAAACTGTTCGACTGCTTTGGTCAGCATAAGACCGCGCCACATCAGGGCAGTCCCTTCGTCTTCAACAAGCATTCCCGTTGACACAACTTTCAGAAGTCCTGCACCAACTTGGCGTTCATTAGGAATGATGCGCGGTTTGTCGCTGCCATCAACTCGATGAGCCTCAAGTCGATCGGGCATGTTCAACATGCGCGGGATGGAAAATCCCCAAATGTCTGCATCCAACACGCCAACAACATGTCCTTGTGCTGCAAGTGCAGCAGCCAAGTTGACGGTTACTGAACTTTTGCCAACACCACCTTTGCCACTGGCAATCGCAAGCACTCGTGCATTGAGTGGGATCTGTGTTTCGTTTGCCTGCTCACGAGCATTCCACCGTGCACGGGTCATCACCGCACTGCGCTCGTCTGCTGTCATCTCGCCCCAGTCGATGGTCACCTTGCTCACGCCGGGATGAACGAGCACACGTGATTCGATGTCGTTCTTGATTTGGACGCGCAGCGGACAGCCCTTAATGGTCAGCTTCATGCCAATTGCAACAACGCCTTCAGCGCTGACCGTGATATCGCCTGCCATGCCCAAATCGACAATATTGTCGCCTAGTTCGGGGTCCATGACAGCCCGAAGAAGTTCACGCACGACATCAGCAGTGGGCGGGTGGGCCTTGCTGGTCATAGTTAAAACATACCGTGATGATCGAAACAATGTTGGGCTGTGCCCTTTACCTTGTGCCAGGTCGGGGGTATCATGAGGAACATGATCACACTTACCGACAACGCAGCATCAAAGGTAAAGCAATTACTCGAGGCTGAAGGCGCAACCGATTTAGCATTGCGCGTTGCAGTGCGACCTGGTGGTTGCTCTGGGTTTTCATACGAGATGTTTTTTGATGGTGACTTCACACCAGAAGATCAGACACTCACGTTCGGTGATGTGAAAGTTGTGGTTGACCAAGCTTCATCACAATTGTTGGTAGGCGCAAGTCTTGACTACCAAGATGGTTTGCAAGACGCAGGTTTTAAGATCAACAACCCAAATGCATCACGCACATGTGGTTGTGGCAACAGCTTTAGCTGATTGATTACAGAACGCCCAGCGCGTTAAGTGCTTCGGTGACTTCAACTGAATCAAAAATTGCGTCAAAGCGTTCAACGATGATGCCTTGTGCATCCGTGATAAACAGCGCAGGCTCGTAACTCATTCCTACTGCCTCAACTGCGGGGGCGACAATCGTTGCGGTGTCGTCGGTGTAGATCTCGGCATGCAACATGATGATGCTGTCGCCAAGTGTCTCGCGCAACGACAACAGCGCATCGAGTGCGGGTGCACATGTCCCTGTTTGGCAATGAGCGGGTGTGCCCACTAAATACGCAATCGGTTTGCCACGTTGCAGCGCTTCATTCAATGTGATGTCGTGCAGTGGGCATGGTTCGGGTGAACGAGTACAGATGGGGTCTA
>LIAZ01000069.1 GCA_001438985.1 Acidimicrobium sp. BACL17 MAG-120823-bin42
AAGATTCGCATCGCCGGAGGCGAACTCACCCGTGAACCATACGAGTTCCGCGAGTTGTTACAACGCGGCTGCTTCGATGTGTTTCAACCCGATGCTGTGTGCACACAAGGCATCACCGGGCTTGCCAAATTTGCACAAGAGGTTGCGGCTGCAGGAAAGATCTTCACACCACATACATGGGGTAATGGCATTGGCGTAATGGCCAACCTGCACCTCACTGCCGGCACTGTCGGAGCACCATTCATTGAGTTCCCATTTGATCCACCAGAGTGGTCAACAGCGCGTCGCGACTACATCATGACTGAAACTATCGAAGCCGATGGCGAAGGCTGGATCCACCTCTCCGATCAACCTGGTCTCGGATTTACCTTGAATGAAGATGTGCTGCGCAAGACCGCCAGCGCGCAAGCAACGTTTAGCTAGTTACATCTCAATTCGGTGTGCGTGTGTGTACACGTTGGCTTTGCCATCGCGTAGAAAACCAACCAAGGTGATTCCCAGCACGTCTGCGGTTTCGACCGCCAGGCTTGATGGTGCGCCAACCGCTGCAATAAATGCAATGCGGGCCATCACCGCTTTTTGAATAATCTCAAAAGACAATCTGCCGCTGCAGAACAAACCATGTTGAGCAAGTGGAACAGTTTTCGCCATCACACTTGCGCCAATCACTTTGTCAACTGCGTTGTGGCGACCAATATCTTCGCGAACCACCGAGATGGCTCCTTTCATATCAAACAGTGCTGCGGCATGCAACCCACCCGTTCGGTCAAATGTTGGCTGAGACTTGCGCACTGCATCAGCGATTTTCATCAACGTTTCGGCGGTTATCACAGGCCCGCTATCGCGGTCAACAGGAGTTGTCTCTTGCAGCAACTGATCAATCGACTCGGTGCCACAGATTCCACAACTTGACGAGGTAACCATCGCGCGGCGGGCAAGTGCCATGTCGAAGGCTCGTGAGAGCGCCACAGTCACAATGTTGTACTTCTGCTCTTCACCCTCAACGAGCTCGCAATACTTCACGGTGCGAACGTCATCTGGCTGCTTGACCATGCCTTCGGTGAATAAGAACCCCACCGCCAATTCAAAATCGTTCCCCGGGGTACGCATGGTGACCGAAATCTGCTGAGGCTCCTGGCCTGGACCTTCGGCACGAATCTCCATGGGCTCTTCAGTCACCACAAGATCAGGTTTTGAGCTTCCTCTGCCATCCTTGGTGACCGTGACTACTTTCCAGTGCGTGGCTTTTCGCCGTGCAGTCCCTGAAGCGTTACTCATACGTACAGGCTAGTTGTCATCCATAAATGCGCGCAGGTTGGCACTGTTATGTGGATGGCGAAGGCGTGCAAGTGTCTTTTGCTCAATCTGGCGCACACGTTCGCGCGTGACCTTCTGGATTTTTGCCACTTCTTCAAGCGTGTGCACCTGACCCACGTACTTGCCAATACCAAATCGCATCGCCACGATCTCTTGATCGCGTGGCGGCAAATCTTTCAGTGTGCGTTCCACTGCTTCGCTGAGCAGTGCCTTCTCCGTAATTTCTTGCGGGTCATTATTTTCGTTCTGGCTCGCAATGGTGTCCCCCACTGTGAGATCGTCAGTATCGCTTCCAACAGGTGCGTCGAGGCTGGTGGTGGTCAGTGCAATCTGCATCACTTCTAGCAACTTGTCCACGCTGAGCCCACAGCGAACAGCAACTTCTTCGGGCAACGGGTCGCGCTCTAACTCGGCTGCCAACTCACGCTCAACACGATGCACGCGGTTCACAATCTCCATCATGTGACCAGGAATGCGGATGTTGCGTCCCTGATCGGCCATTGCGCGAGTCATCGCCTGTCGAATCCACCAGGTTGCATACGTGGAAAACTTAAAACCCTTTTCGAAGTCGTATTTATCCGCAGCATGCATGAGGCCGATGTTGCCCTCTTGAATCAGATCGGCCAACTGCAGTTCTTTACGGTCGTATCGTCGTGCAATTGACACCACGAGCCGAAGGTTGGCTCTCACCATGTGCTCTTTTGCTTTTTCGCCTTCTTTGATTTCACGTTGCAAAGCACGACGCTCTCGCAGACCAAACGTTCCCTCGCCAGCGCTCAGCGCAGCTTGTGCCGCAATGCCGTCCTTGATCAGCTTGCCAAGTCGACGCTCGTCCTCGGCGGTGAGCAAATCCACTTGACCAATCTCATTGAGATACATGCGGACTGCATCGGGACCAGAATCGCTCGATGGAGAACTTCTCATCGTTGCTCACCCATGCGCATACGCAACCAACCTAGTAACTGCTCGGCAGCATCTTGAGATATGGTCGAGTCTTCCAACTGTTCAAGGAGCAACCGTGCATCGCGGTCAATGCGAATTTGCTCTGGATCAACATGTTTGACGCGGTGCGCAAGTTCGCGCCGCACTGCCGCAGAAATAAGATTAAACGCTTCAGCATCTGGTTGCGACTCTACGTCAGCAACAGCAGCTCGTTCCAGTGCCTCGCGTGCTTCGGGGTCGGCGGCGGCAAGTGCAGGATTGAGGTCTCCCTCAACGGCAGCCAATGCAAGAAATGCCCGCCGATACACGTCATTTGCGAACAACGCCTCAGACATCCACGCCGCAATCGTGTCCCAATCCTGAATCATTAGGGCAAGCACAACGAACTCTGCGCTCTCCCGGCTTCCCCCTGATTGAGTTGGGGCAGCGACCCTCACTTCTGGCCTTCGCACTCCGCGTTCGGCAAGCCTGACCAAATCGGCTGCGGCGATACCTACATGGCTAGCAACTTCACCTGCATAGATCTTGCGCACGTTCATGTCGGGATGTTCGTTGATCACCGCCATTGCCTGCTCGGCAGTGCGTGACCTGGCTTCGGGTGTTGCAATTGAACCCGCCCCAATGACACGTTGCAGTCGGAAACCCAAGAATGGTTGGGCACCCTTCACTGCTTCAGCAAGTGCAAGCGGATTACTTGATGCCAAATCTCCTGGGTCTTTGCCGTCGGGAAACTTAGCAACACTGACTTGCACCTTGTACTTGCTCTCCCATGCATAAAAACGTTCTGCGGCACCCTGACCAGCGTTGTCTGCATCAAATGCCAGCACCACTTTATTTGCAAACCGTTTCAGTAATCGCACATGCTCTTCGGTTAATGCCGTACCACACGTTGCAACTGCCCGTGTGATTCCTGAGCGATGAAAACCAATCACATCGGTATACCCCTCGCACACAATCACTTCATCGGCAGCAACAATGTCTTGCTTTGCCCAATTGAGTCCGTACAAGGTTTTTGACTTTGCATAAATAGTTGTTTCAGATGAGTTCTTGTACTTGGCGGGGTCGGTGCTTCCTGGAAGCACACGTCCACCAAATGCAACTGGTTCGCCCGCATCGGTAAAGATCGGAAACATCACACGGGCGCGAAACGAGTCCTGCGGTCGACCACGCTTGTTAATGAAACCCAGTCCAACTTCTTGAAGTAGATCAATCGGGACATCAATTGCCTTGCTCATTGCATCCCAATCATCTGGCGCCCATCCGATTTTGAATTGTCGAGCAACGTCTCCCGATAGTCCGCGGTCGCGCAGATAATCTCGAGCAGTCCTGGCATCTGGGCTATGCAGCAATTGATCGTGGTACCACTCCACTGCTGTGTTCATCACCTCAACAAGCTGTTTGCGTCGCTGACGATCCTTGCTTTGACCACCTGATGTGTAGGTCAGTTGCATTCCCACCTTGTTGGCAAGATGTTCTATTGAGCCGACAAAGTCGAGATGCTCAATCTCTTGCACGAACTTGAACACATCACCAGCAGCGCCGCAGCCAAAACAGCGATAGCGCTTTGTTTCTTCTCGAACGTTGAATGAACCAGATTTCTCGGCGTGGAATGGACAAAGCCCTACCCAGTTTCTGCCCACCCTGCGTAATGGCAGATACGACTGCACCACATCAACCAGTGACACCGTGTCACGGAGCCGCTCTATGTCGTCGTCAGATATAGCCACTCTGAGGAGATTAGTGCTTCGCTAATTCTCTTCCCCTATGCGCGACGAAAGAGCGCTAAAGCGTGACACCCGTACACGGAAGTGACCACACCAATGCGATCTTCAACTCGGACTTCTTGCCCAACGAGAGTTCCCTGTTCAACGGTTGTATAGCGAAGTTGACGTGGAGCAACAGCCGACCGCGAGTCCATCCGCTCCACCAACTCCTGGCCCGGATAGCAGCCTTTCGTAAAGTTCACAGCGAAATCAATTAATCCTGTTTCCGCAGGAATGGACGATTCGGTGACATCAACATTCATCACGGGCCAACTGGAACGTATTCGTGCCGTCTCAAAATCGTCTTGCGTACCCTGAGCAATGCTTGTATCGCTCCACTCGCCGCGAATATCCCACGCGCTACCATCACCGTTCCAAGCAGGTATTGCACCATTAACAGGCGCGGTTGCATTGCGCACTGCAGTCCATGTTTCCTGACCAAGTGACAACTCCGCCTTAACGCGAATCTTGAAACGATTGAGCCGAACCAACACCGCTTCACCCGTGCCGCTATCGCAATCAAGCAGGAACGTCTCGCCATCCACACACGTGACGCGCACAATCCCACAGATTTTCCCAGTTGGTTGCAACAACAACGACTGGCGAGTTTCATCTACTCGCATACTTGCAATGTCCTGGCTGAGTTGAGAATGCAGATATGTACGAGCGTCGGCACCCTGCGCAGTGATCACGTCGCGTTGCAACCGAACCCAGAACGTAGTCATTGGGTTCAATCTATTGCTGTGCTTTGCGTTGTGCACTCATTCGACGAGCCGCCGGAACTGCAGCGAACAGCGCGGCAGCCTTGTTGAAGCATTCGAGATCTTCTTCTTCGGGAATACTGTCGGCGACAATACCTGCACCAGCCTGCAGCGATGCGCCATGCGCCCCAATAAACATGGTGCGAATAGCAATTGCAGTATCAAGATTGCCGCTGAAGTCGACATACCCAACCACCCCTGCGTACGGCCCCCGCTTTACTGGTTCGAGCTCATCGATGATTTCCATCGCTCGCACCTTTGGCGCACCGCTCACTGTTCCGGCTGGCAATGTCGCCCGCAATACATCGATGGGCCCAAGACCTTCTCGGATTTCTCCCGATACCTGCGATGTCATGTGCATGACGTGGCTGTAGCGCTCAAGCGTCATCAGTTCATCTACATTCATCGACCCAAACTTGGCCACTCGCCCAACATCGTTACGAGCCAGGTCTACCAACATTACGTGTTCGGCAACTTCTTTTGGATTTTCGCGCAACTCGGCGGCAAGTTTGCGATCGTGTTCATCGGTTCGGCCGCGCTTGCGTGTTCCAGCAATTGGCCGACTGATTACCCGACCTCCCAACAACTGCACCATTGGTTCAGGAGAGCTGCCAACAATGGTCACACCATCATGTTTCAGGTAATACATGTATGGGCTTGGGTTAACTTGCCGCAATACGCGATACATGTCAAATGGTTCGGCTTCAAGTGCAATGTCGAATCGCTGAGATAACACCACTTGAAAGATGTCGCCTGCGCGCACATACTCTTTTGCTGCCTCTACCGAACGCTGATACGCCGAACCATTTGTTGGAGCAACGAACTGTTGCAACTTATCTTCTTCCGTTGGTGGCTCAACAGGAAGATACGACAGCGGCTTCGTGAGATCAGCAACTGCCTGATGAATCCGCACAATTGCCGCATCGTAAGCAGCATCGATCTGTGCACTGCTCAACTGATACACAGGAACGCTTTCCAGCAGATACACACGCTGCTTCCAGTGGTCAAAAGCGGCAAGCGACCCAATCATGCACATCACTGCATCGGGCAAGTTGCGGTCATCATGTGGCGTGTTTGGCAGATGCTCCACCTCACGCACCACGTCATAGCCAAGGAATCCCATCAGCCCACCTTGGAGTGGAGGAAGCTCAGGGAACATTGGAGACGTATAGATCGACAGCAACGATTCCATCGTTGCCAACATTCCCTCTGAAGTATTCAACGTTGCAGGCAACTGCCCCTCAATAGAGATGTTTCCATCGCGGAGCGTCAATGTTGCCAACGGATCACGTCCAACAAATGAATAACGGCTCCAACGTTCACCGTGATCCACTGACTCCAGCAAAAACCCAGGTTTATCGCCAACAAGTTTCATATATGCAGCAACAGGAGTCTCGACATCGGCAAGCATTTCCGTCCACACCGGCAATACGGTGTGCGATGCGGCTAACTTATGAAACTCTTGGCGGGTGGGAGAAATATTCATCACACGCGTCCTTGGCGAGCCGCACGCTGCACCAAGCGAATTGAATTATTGAGACCACGTTCGGCCTCGTAAATCGCAGTGAGCAAATCGTCGCCCGAATCTGCGTTATTTGGATCACGGACAGCCATTGCACGAGATTCAGCAAGCGATGCAATCCGATCACGACACTGTTCGAGCGTGCTCGATAGCGCCGCCAACTCTGCACGTGTGCTTGCTGTGTTGGCAGAAATATCGCGAGGCACCGAGAAATACTAGACGGCACACTTTTAAAAACTGATCCGGAAAATGACAAGGGCCCCCGAAGGGGCCCGTATCACGCGATTTCAGGCGGCGGACCCGAAATCGCCTTCGCTCTAAACATACGTCTAGGCGGACCCATAATCTAGCGAAAACTAGCGTTTGCTGACAAATGGACAGATGTCTTGTAGTTCGCACAAATGACATGCTGGTTTTTTGGCATCGCATACACGGCGTCCGTGCAAAATCAGTCGC
>LIAZ01000070.1 GCA_001438985.1 Acidimicrobium sp. BACL17 MAG-120823-bin42
CAATTTGTTCGGGCGAAAGAAAGAACTGGTCATCGTCAATTGCAGGAATCTTTGAAGGAGTGTTGTTTACTGAAATCAAACGAGCAGACGCTTGGTTGTATGCCCACTCACGCACCCAACGTTCGTTGAGTTGTGTTGCGTGTGCGAGTTGGGAAGTGGTCATGGGTGTCTTGGACTGTGCGAGAGCGGAATACAGTCCAAGTTGGTCACCCAAATGCACCATTCCTGAGGTAACGGCACCTTCAAGTTTGGTGAACAGAAGAAATGAAAACATTTTGAGTTTGTCGGGATCAATGGCGCTCATATGGTTACGAACCTAGTACTTCTGTATGCCCACAATTTCAGGCTCATGTCGGGCAAAATAGATATATGACGTTGAAAAAGTTTGCCGGTGTAGTCGCCATCGTTGTTATTGCATTACTTGTACTTCGAAGCTGTGGAGATGTTGGCGGAATGGGTCGTGACCACGATGGTCACCACGATGACTCCCAGTCGACACAGGGTGTAACCGTGCAGGCGACAGGAACGATCAAGGTGGTGCCCGATGGTGTCAGTTTTAACTTTGCGGTGTCGGTATTGGCGCAGAGTTCGGAAACCGCATTGGCAGACGCCAGTGCGACGGCCGAACTGGTGCAGGTGGCACTGAAGGATGCAGGGGTAGAGGCCGCAGATATTGCCACTCAGAACATCAGCGTGTATCCCGAGTACATGGCAAGTGGATCAGGTGCACAGACTCTTTCTGGCTATCGCGCCCAACAGGTGTTTGCAGTAACGCTGCGAGATGCCGAGAATGCAGGAGAGGTTGTTGACTCGGTTGTTGCAATCGGGGGAAATTTGCTGCAGGTGTATGGCGTAACGCCAACGTTGCTTGATACCGACGAAGCAGTAGCTCAGGCTCGTGAAGCAGCAATGAAGAGCGCGAAGGAAAAGGCAAAGGATTATGCAGACTTGGTAGATAGTGAACTTGATTCAGTTGTTTATGTGACCGAGATTTCGTCACCTGTTTCTCCAGAGTGGCTACGTGCTGGTGTTGCTGATAGCGCTGAAATGTCATCTACCAAAACGGTGGTCAATCTAGGGACTCAGGAAGTTTCGGTGACTGTTGAAGTTCGCTGGAGCCTTGACTAGCTAACTGCGAAGCGGCAGACGCATCACGGTGTGCGCAATGCCATTTAATGGAGTTTCGCGAATGGGTAGCCAGCCCTTCTTCGCGTACCACTCTTGCTGGTCTGAGGTGTAGAGAAACAGTTCGCTATGCCCGAGTTGGATGGCGCGTTGTACAACGTGTTGAACAAGTGTGGAGCCAACGCCGTTGTGTCGCGTGGAGGGCAAAGTAAGCACTGCTGCTAGCCACGGGCCGGGTTCGTTCGACTCGGGTAGTTCGTCGTCGTCAACAAGTGTTGCCATGCCGAGCAGTTCATCGTTGATATTCATTGCAATGTATGTTTCGGCAAAGTGTTCTGCATATTGCCCCGTGAGACCGTAAAGATCGAAATACGTCTGCACCGTGTCGTTGGGGAAGTATTTCTTCCATTCTGTTACCGATAGCTCGGCTGCACGTTGCCAGTGGTGCGGTGCATGAGCAATGTTGACAACGCTGAAAGTGCTTAATTGCGGTGGTGCAGAGAACTGGCCGTTTGGTCCGCATGGAAAGTCGATGACATCGATAACTGCATCAAGGTTGATTGCACCATAGATATGGGGAAACATCGGTTCGTGGGGAAGTGTTGGTGAACCATCAAGGTGAGCGGGCGGTTCAAATTTAAGTTGGCTTGTGAGTTTTGATGGGTCAATGTTGAGCAACACCATGTTGTTTGCGCGGCGGAAGTACTTATTGGCCACATCAACTATTTGATGCTCGGTAGAGCAGTGCGCAAAGCCTTCGGTGGCAACCGATGGTGCAACACGTTGTCCGAGTGTTTGCGCCTCGACCCAAGCCTCACGCGACAACAAATGCAAAATCACGTGTTTAGCGTAGTTTGCCTAGCTGCTGTGGTAGTTCGGGGCCTCGTGCGTGATCGTCACGTCGTGCGGGTGGCTCTCTTCGCGACCCGCGGTGGTCACACGCATAAACCGTGCACGTGCGTGCAAGTCGGCCAAATTCGCGGCGCCCGCATATCCCATTCCCGATCGCAAACCACCAACAAGTTGATAAATCACATCAGTGATTGATCCTGCGTACGCAACGCGGCCTTCGATGCCTTCGGGAACCAGTTTGTTGCGCTTGGCGCCATCGCCTTGTGCAGATCCATAGCGATCGGCACCAAGACCTTGCATTGCTCCAAGTGAACCCATGCCGCGGTAGCTCTTGTAGCGACGTCCTTCAAACAATTCAACTTCACCAGGTGCTTCATCGGTGCCCGCTAACAAACTTCCCAGCATGACCACGGTTGCACCAGCGGCGAATGCTTTCACCAGGTCTCCCGAGTATGTGACGCCGCCATCAGCGATGAGCGGAATGCCATGATGCTTGGCACGTTGTGCCGTGTGCCAAATTGCGGAGAGTTGTGGCATGCCTGCGCCGGCAACAACACGTGTAGTGCAGATTGAACCAGCGCCAACACCCACTTTGACCGCGTCAACACCTGCACTGTGCAACGCATCAACACCTTCTTCGGTAACTACGTTGCCGGCAACAACTGCCAGCTCTGGCCATGCAGATTTAATGCGTTGCACCGCCTTCATCACGCCTGCAGAGTGGCCGTGAGCGGTGTCGACAACCACGGCATCAACTCCTGCGGCAACGAGTGCGCTCACGCGTTCTTCTAAGTCGTCGCCAACTCCCACTGCTGCACCTGCGCGCAACCTGCCTCCAGAGTCGCGTGTTGCGTTAGGAAACTCCTGTCGTTTCATGATGTCTTTCACCGTGATGAGTCCGCGCAGTTTGCCTGCGCTGTCGACGAGCGGAAGTTTCTCAATGCGATGTTCTTGCAAGATTGCCCGTGCGTCATCAAGTGATGTGCCTTCAGTGGCTGTAACCAAGCCGGTGCTGGTCATAAATTCGGTGACGGGGCGCGAGTAGTCGGACTGTTTGCAGAATCGAATATCGCGGTTGGTCAAAATGCCAACAAGCGTTCCGTTGCTATCGGTAATCGGTACACCCGAGAAGTGGTAGCGGTTCATGAGTTGTTCGGCATCGGCAAGTGTTGCCGTGGGCGAGAGGGTGACAGGGTCGGTAATCATTCCCGATTGCGAACGTTTTACACGCCGTACTTCGTTCGCCTGATCTTCAATTGTGAGGTTGCGATGAATAACGCCAAGGCCACCATTGCGGGCAATTGCAATAGCCAAGCGTGCCTCGGTCACTTTGTCCATTGCGGCCGATACCAATGGCACCGTGAGTTGAATATCGCGGGCAAAGGTGGTGGTGGTATTCACCATGTCGGGAAGAACGTCGCTATAGCCGGGGACGACAACGACATCGTCAAATGTCAGGCCTTCAAAACGGTTGAAGAATTCATTGTTGCTCATGAGGTGTGCTCCTTGGTCAGTTGGGTAAGTGCGGTAATCAGAAGTTGATGCTCGGTTGCATGCATGCGTTGTTGTAGGTCGGCGAGCGAGTCGGAAGGGTAGATGGGAACAATTGCGCTCGTGATCACTGGTCCGTTGTCGATGCCTTCATCGGGCACAAAGTGCACCATGACGCCAGTATGTGTGCGCTTGCCCGCAGCAAATTCGTCGAAGGCGCGAGCAATGGCATTGGTTCCCGGAAGCTCGCCAGGCAGCGCGGGGTGAATGTTGATTACGCGTTGTGGAAAGTGTGCAAGAAAATCCATAGTGAGTAACCGCATGAACCCTGCGAGTATCACGATGTCGGGTTGAAACTCACCGACCACGGTTGCCAACTTGGTATTGAAACTTGCTCGATTACTGCGTGAGCCAATGACCACCCGTGAATCAATATTGTGCTGTGCAGCGCGGTGCAATGCGAAAGCACTGTCGTTGTCAGAAACAACTGCAACAATGTGTGCGTTCAACGAGCCAGATTGGCACGCGTCAATAACTGCTTGCAGGTTGGAACCATTGCCCGATGCCAACACCACAAGTCGCATCGTCACTTCAACTGCACCTTGTTGTGATCGCGGGTGAGTTCTCCGATGATCCATGTTTCTTCATTAATTGAGTGTTGAACGGCAGTCACATGTTCGGGAGCAACGATCACCACCATGCCAACACCCATATTCAGTGTGCGATACAGCTCGTCAGTGTCGAGTGTGCTCAGTTCGCTGACCAATTGAAACAGTGGCGGCATCGGCCACGAACCAAGGTTGATGATTGCTCCGATGCCTTCGGGCAAAACACGCGGCATGTTTTCGGGCAACCCGCCACCCGTGATGTGTACCAGTGCCTTGACGTGCTCGGTGTTTAGTGCATCTTTGAGCACAGGCAGATAATTGCGGTGCGGCTCAAGTAAGGCTTCCACGAGTGGGCGGTCGAGTGGAACGGGCTGTGACTCCATGGGAATCCAGGCGAAGAGTTTGCGTAAGTACGAGTACCCATTGGTGTGTGGGCCATTTGATGCAACGCCAATCAGCACATCGCCAGCGGCGATGGTGGGGAGGGGCAATAGTTGCTCGCGTTCGGCTACTCCAACCAGGGTTCCTGCAATATCAAAAGCGCCATCGACATATACGCCTGGCATTTCGGCAGTTTCGCCACCAAGCAATACGCAGCCAGCGGCTGCACATGCATCGGCCATTCCACCAACAACTTCTGCAACGTTGTCGGCATTGAGATGAGAAGAAGCGAGGTAGTCCAAAAAGAACAGTGGGTACGCGCGTTGAACCAACACATCATTTACGCAATGGTTCACGATGTCGTGACCAGTGCCGCGAATACGGCCGGTTCGTGCAGCGAGTTCAACTTTGGTTCCCACGCCGTCGGTCGACCCAACGAGTACAGGATGGTCGAACTCTTTAAGAAACGACACATCGAGTGCGCCGCCAAATGCACCAACACCACGTAACACATGTGAGGTTGCCGTTTTTGCCACGCTTGCCTTTATCAAATCAACAGCACGGGTGCCTTCGTCGATATTGACGCCAGTAGATGCATACGATGTGATCGTTGCTCCGGGTGCGCGCCACGCAATGTCTCTGCGCAACTGCACGCCGTCAAATGAAATACGCGAAGCAGTGGCATATGCATGCGTTCGTGCTTCGTCGAGCGTTTGGCCGACGCCAACGCAGGTGAGCACGCGTCCACCAGCGGTAACAAGTTGTCCGTTAACGACTTCGGTGCCGCCATGGAATACCGAACTCATGGGGTTAGTCGTTGGCAAATTGGTGATGATGTCGCCTGTGCGAGGCGGATGTGGATAGTTGTGCGCTGCAAGTACTACGGCAAGTGCGCTTCCATCGCGGATCACGAGATGATTCGAAGTAAGCGAGCCATTGGTGCATGCGAGCAACAGTTCAACAATGTCGGAGTCGAGTAACGAAAGAAGCACTTGTGCTTCGGGATCACCGAATCGACAGTTGTATTCCAACAGCCGTGGTCCATCCTTGGTCAACATGATTCCTGCAAACAGCGCACCAATGAATGGTGTTCCCGCCGAAGCAAAATGGTTGATGACGGGAGTGATGAACATGGCGTGAAGTTCATCGGCTGAAAACACTACGGGTGCCGGCGCGTATGCGCCCATGCCACCGGTGTTCAACCCCGTATCGCCTTCGCCAATGCGCTTGTGGTCTTGGGCGAGTGGAAACGCAACACTCGTGCTGCCATCGCTTAATGCAATCAGTGAACACTCAGTGCCAAAAAGGCGTTCTTCGAGCACGACATCACCTAGTGCGATTGCCTCGCGGATGGCGGTGGTGGTTTCATTGGCCGAGTTGGGAACAACGACACCTTTTCCGCCAGCCAAACCAGACTGCTTCACCACAATGTCTGCGCCAAACTGTTCGTACCATGCAAGGGCGCTCGTTTCGTCACCTTGTTTAAACGTTGCGCAATGTGGCCCGGGAAGATTCAGTAACTGAGCAACTTCGCGGGCATACGACTTGTCTGACTCAAGGCGAGCGAGTGCTTGAGTAGGGCCAAATGCGGCAATCCCGGCTGTGTGCAGGGCATCGACTAGTCCTGCGGCGAGAGGGTCTTCAGGGCCAATCACCACGAGAGAGACGCGGTTGGTGTTGCACAGCGCAATGATGCCGTTGATGTCGGTGGCAACAACATTGTGTCGAGTGCCTGGTGTGCCCGCGTTACCTGGCGTGACGTGCAGATTTGCGCATCGTGGCGACTCGCTGATCTTTGTAGCGAGAGCGTGTTCGCGCGCTCCGCTGCCAACCACCAAGATGTTTAACGCCTTGCTCATGCCAGCACCTGATCAAACATTCCTTTGCTGAGACGCTTTGTAATGGTGATGGGGTAGTCGCCCGTAAAACACGCGTTGCAGTACCCATCTTCTTTGCCGACTGCTTTCATCATTCCCTCAAGCGATAAAAACGCAAGTGAGTCGCACCCGATCTCGACTCGCAGTTCTTCAAGTGCAAGTCGTGATGAAATCAAATCATTGTCGTGGCCCATGTCGACACCAAAGTGACATGCGTGGGTAATGGGTGGGCACGTAATGCGCACATGTACCTCGGAGGCACCTGCGTCTCGAAGCAGGGATACCAAGCGTCCTGCGGTGGTGCCACGAACGAGTGAATCATCAATCATGATCACACGCTTG
>LIAZ01000071.1 GCA_001438985.1 Acidimicrobium sp. BACL17 MAG-120823-bin42
TCAACAAAGTTTGATGCTCCGTTGGCGTATCCGCCATACACCGCACGCAAGTTCTCCATTCTTAAGAAATTTCTCTAAATAGTTCTCACAATTACGAAAGGTATACACATGAAAATCGGTGTACAACTCTGGCCGCAAGCAACCACGGTAAAAGAAATGCGCACAGCATGGCGTACTGCCGATGCAATGGGCGTCGACAGCATCTGGACATGGGATCACTTCTATCCACTTTCAGGTGACCCAGAGGAGCGCCACTTCGAGTGTTACACGCTGCTCGCTGCAATGGCAGCCGATACGTGTCACGCACAAGTTGGCGCGTTGGTTACATGCTTTACCTACCGCAACCCACAGTTGCTTGCCGACATGGCACGTACCATCGACCACATCAGCGATGGCCGCTTTGTGCTTGGCCTTGGTTCGGGTTGGTTTGAGCGCGACTACACCGAATATGGATACGAGTTTGGCACTGCTGTAGAGCGTTTGAAGTTGCTTGAGGCTGGTCTGCCAGTGATCAAGGACCGCATGAGCAAACTGAATCCGCAACCGGTGAATGGCAACATCCCAATCATGATTGGCGGCGGTGGCGAAAAGCGCACGTTGCGCCTTGTTGCCGAGCATGCACAGCAGTACAACTATTTTGGTCCACCAGAAAGCTATGCAAACAAGATCAAGATTCTTGACGAGTGGTGCGCAAAGGTTGGACGCGACCCAAAGGAGATCGAACGAACTGTTGCCATCTATCCAAAGGAAGTGACTCCGGAGCTATTTGAGGCCTACAAGCAGGCTGGCGCAGAGCACATCATTTTGACCAGCGCAGGACCATTCGATATGAAAGATCTTGAAACGCTGCTCAGCTGGCGCTGATTACGAAGAGAACGCGGCGATTGATTCAACGATCACGTTGAATGCGGCTTCAGCCTCAACGTCCCACACCACGGTGCAGTTTGGGTCTTTGCGTTCTTTCAATCCGCGCATGTCAACAAGTGTCATACCTCGGCTGTGTTCGCCAGAAGTTTCCACAACAACATGTTGATCCTTCATCGTGAATAGCTGTGGGTGAGTGAGGGTGAGTACAGCACACGGGTCGTGCACTGCACCTCCGCGCATGTTGTCGTGACGGCTTACGTATACATCGCTAAAGAACACAAAGAGGTCGGCAAGTACACCGGCGAGTTTTCCTGGTAATGCGCGAACCCTCTCAATTCTTTCTGGTGTTGCTTGAAGTTTGTGAGTGACATCAAGTCCACTCATTATCAGCTTTCCTCCGTAGCCAAACACCATTGCTGCTGCTTCGGGGTCTGCCCAGATGTTGAATTCTGCAGCTGTAGTTCGATTGCCAAACGTGCCACCGCCCATCAGTGAAATGCCTGCGATTTTGTGCGCAATGTCTGGTGCCGTACGCAGGGCGAGTGCAATGTTGGTGAGTGGTCCTGTGGGAACAAGCCAGATGCCTTCTGCATTCCGGCACGATTCAATAATGAATTGAACTGCGTCTTCGCTGTCGGCGGGGCGTGATGGCTCTGGCAAATCGGCCCCATCGAGACCACTTTCTCCGTGAACATATGCCGCGTCTTTGGGTTCTGCGACCAACGGTCGACGCGCACCTTGATGCAAAGGCGCCTTACTGCCAATCATGTCCAACACAATTCGGGCGTTGCGTGTTGTGGCAGTAATCGGGGCATTACCTGCAACAGTGGTCACGCCAACAAGATCTGCATGATTCGCCGCAACAATCATGGCCATTGCGTCGTCGTGACCTGGATCGCAGTCAAGAATCATTTTTACCCGTGAAGACATGACGCAGACTCTAGTCGTGTGTGTAAAAGTAGAGGGGTGACAGATGCGATTTTTGATGTTGTTGTGGTGGGCAGTGCCAATCTTGACTTGGTAGCCAACCTCGAACACCTGCCGTTGCCGGGTCA
Organism: Acidimicrobium sp. BACL17 MAG-120823-bin42; assembly: GCA_001438985.1. Classification (GTDB taxonomy): domain Bacteria; phylum Actinomycetota; class Acidimicrobiia; order Acidimicrobiales; family Ilumatobacteraceae; genus UBA3006. Next base: position 1,923 of record LIAZ01000071.1, read on the forward strand.
GACGCTCATTGCATCGGGTTATGCCGAGTATCCAGGTGGCAAGGGCGTGAATCAGGCAGTTGCGTGTGCGCGCATGGGCGCAAGGACGGCATTCATTGGTTGCGTTGGCGGTGACGACGCAGGGGTGTTGCTCCGGTCAGTACTTGAACAGGAAGGGATTGACACTACTCATCTGCGTACAGTTGGTGTTCCTACTGGTCGAGCCTTTATCAATGTAGATAGTCATGGCGAAAACGCAATCGTTGTGGTCGCAGGCGCCAATGCTGAAGTAGGTAGTGAAGACAACTTTTTCATTCCGAATTCACGTGTAGTTCTTGCACAATTAGAAGTGCCGCTTGAAACTATTGCCATGGCATTCTCTCAAGCGCGAAACAACGGTGCGGTCACGGTGTTGAACCCAGCACCTGCGCGAGTCATTCCGCAGTCGCTGCTACAACTTGTCGACATTGTGGTGCCTAATGAAACCGAATCAGCCGAACTGGGCGGAACGAAAGCTTTATTTGATTTAGGCGTGAACACCGTGGTCACCACGCTCGGAGCCGATGGCGCAAGCATCGAAAGCGCATCATTAATCACTCATATCGCTCCGCACACAGTGACTCCTGTCGATACGGTTGGGGCAGGTGATGCATTTATCGGTGCAACATGTGCCGAGCTGTCGCGCGGATCAAGTATTGAAGACGCTGCTCGGATGGGTGCAGTGGCAGGTGCTCTTGCCACAACGGTGAAAGGCGCAGTTCCTTCACTGCCCACACGACAAGCAGTACTTGCCGCGCTTCGAGCCGCACAATGAGCGACATTTCCAAACCACAACTGATGCACTTCTACGACGAGGAGAGTGCCGAGCTTGCCGTTGCCATTGTGAAGTACGCAATGGAACGCACCAAGATGGATCCACCACCTCTTGACAAGCCGTACACACTGAGCGAACTGAACTACATCGTCGGCCAAACCATCAAACCTGAAGGCCGCAACGGTTTAGAGGTATTGCAAGAGTTCGTTGATGAACTTGCGCCGTCGTGTATCAGTGTTGACCATCCGCTGTTCCTATCATTCGTGCCAGGTGCGCCAACCGAAAGTTCGTTGTTGTTCGATCTGGTGGTGTCAGTATCAAACGTGTATGCCGGCTCGTGGCTTGAAGGTGCTGGCGCGGTGTATGCCGAAAACCAGGCGTTGCGCTGGATAGCCGATTTGGCTGGCATGCCAGCCGAAACAGGTGGCGTGTTCGTTACTGGCGGAACTGCCGGCAACCTTTCCGCACTTCTTGCAGCGCGTTGGAACTGGCGCAATAAAGCCAATGGCGCACTCGATGCAATGCGCCCGCTCATCGTCGCGTCCGGTGGATCTCACTCATCTGTTGCGCAAGCCGCAAAGGTAATGGATGCTGATGTCAAGAAAGTTCCCGTTGATGAACGCGGCCGAACCTCGGGTGCTGCCATGAAACAGTTCATTGACTCATTGAGTGACATCGACAAGTCGCGAGTGTGCGCTGTGGTTGCAACTTCAGGTACAACCAATGTTGGTGTGGTCGACGACCTGCTGGGAATAGGTGAGCAGGCGCGCAGTCTGGGTGCATGGTTCCATGTTGACGGTGCATATGGTGCAGCAGCGCTATGTGCGCCCAGTGTGCGGCACTTATTCAACGGCATCGAACACTGCGACAGCCTGATCGTCGATCCGCACAAGTGGCTGTTTGGGCCATACGACTCATGTGCACTGTTGTATCGCAATCCAGAAATTGCCCGCCAGGCACACACGCAACATGCTGAGTATCTCGATGTGTTGCAGCAGGAGGGCGACAAGCGCTTGGACGAAGCAATGAATCCTGCCGATCTCGCGCATCACTTGTCACGCCGTGCCCGCGGGTTGCCCGTGTGGTTCAGCTTGGCCATGCACGGTACCGATGCGTATCGCGATGCGATGGAAGCAACATTGCAGGTGACACGCGAATCCGCTGACATCATTCGCAACTCATCGCACGTCGATTTAGTTCTCGAGCCCGAGTTGTCGGTGATCGTGTTCAAACGATTGGGCTGGAACGCACAGCAGTATCAGCAGTGGAGCGATCGCATTCTCGAACGCGGGCTGGCATTCGTGGTGCCAAGTAGCTGGAACGGCGAAACGGTTCTGCGGTTGTGCATCGTGAATCCACGCACAACGGTTGAGGGAATTCAATCAGTTATTGATTCGCTGAAATAGTCAGCGAAGAGGGCCTACTTTTTAGCGGCTGGCTCTTTCTTGGCGACTGCCTTTTTGCGGGTGCCGTAACGCTTGTTGAAGCGCTCAACGCGACCAGCGGAGTCGATGATCTTCATCTGACCGGTGAAGAACGGGTGGCTTGCATTCGAAATTTCAAGCTGCACCACTGGGTACGTCTGGCCATCTTCCCAGACCGTGGTCTTGGAGGCATCCACTTTCATGGTGCTGCGGGTCAAGAAGCGATAGTTGGCTGAGCTGTCTTCGAGGACAACAAAGTTGTACTCGGGGTGAATGTCCTTCTTCATAGGTTTGCCAGTGTAGCGGGGCTAAGTCCCTGTCTATACTTGTCCAATGCCAAATCGCTGTGACGTCCTCGGGAAGCGCCCTTCAACGGGCCACTCCGTTTCCCACTCAAACATTAAGAGCAAGCGCTGGTGGAAGGTCAATGCCCAGAAGAAGCGTTTCTGGTTGCCTTCCGAGAAGCGCTGGGTAACCCTGCACATCAGTGCTAAGGGTCTTCGTACCATCGACAAGCGCGGCATCGAGCGCGTAGTCGCCGACATCCGTGCAACGGGTCAGAAAGTCTGAGAACGAGCCATGGCTGCAAAGAGTAAAGACAAGCGTCCAATCATCAAGCTTCGTAGCACTGCCGACACTGGCTATGTGTACGTCACTCGTAAGAACAAGGTGAACTCACGCGAGCGTCTTGAGTTGAAGAAGTACGACCCAGTCGTACGCAAACACGTCATCTTCAAAGAAGAGCGTTAAATCGTTCAGCGCTTATCGCGCTGTTACAACGAAGCAAGGACTTGTTGAAAGTCCGCAATCACATCTGCTGTTGATTCCAGTCCTACAGACACGCGCAACAACCCTTGTGTAATTCCTGCGGTTACTTGGTCTTCAGGCAATACTCCTACATGGGTGCTGCTTGCAGGATGACAGATGAGTGTCTCAGGACCGCCTAGCGAAACTGCCGGACAAATAAGTTTCACACCATCAACAACTTTGCGCGCGGCGTCTTTGCCACCAGCAACTTCACAACTGAGCAGCGATCCAAACTGACGCATTTGTTTTTCAGCAAGTGCATGTTGTGGATGGCTGGACAGACCGGGGTAGTGAACTGCCGAGATCGCTTTGTGCGATGCAAGATACTTTGCTAACTCCATTGCGCTGTTGCATTGATGCGCAAGTCGTACACCGAGCGTACGAATACCACGCAAACCGTTTACTGCGTCATAAGGCGATGCGGTCGCACCGTGTAGAACGGAGTAACTCCAAATCGCATCAATCAAATCCTTCTCACCGGCAACGACACCAAGTGTTGCGTCGTTATGTCCGGCAATACCTTTTGTTGCAGAGTGCACGACAAGTGAGACACCGTGGGCAAGAGGGTTTTGACCAAGGGGAGTAGCAAGCGTCGAATCAACAACCGTGTACGGACCTTTGATGGCAGCCAATTCACTGAAATCGACTATTCCCATTTGTGGGTTCGAAGGCGACTCGGCAAGCACCATCATGGTCTTTCCTGGTTTTACGGCAGCAGCAAATGCGCCAGGCTTTGCGCCATCAACAAAGGTGACATCAATGCCAAGACGCTTACATGGCCCATTGAGGAACGCAACTGTGCCGCCATACAACTGGCTTTGCGCAACGATGTGGTCTCCCGTTGAGCACAGCGCAAGGATGATCGAAGAAATCGCACCCATGCCAGATCCAAATGCGAGCGCATCCTCAGCATCTTCAAGTTCGGCAATCGCACGTTCGAATTCGCGTACCGATGGGTTTGAGTAGCGGGCGTAATTACCTGTCTGATGCACAGAGACAGCAGCTTTACTCGTCTCCTCTAAACCACTTGACTGCCACGTGGTGCTTGTCCAAATAGTGGGTGAAAGCGCACCAGAATCATCACGACCCGAGGTTATGGCTGTGGTTTCCGGCTGTTGCTTTGGCACTATCTCATCGTAATGAAACAAGCGGCTGCCACATGCTTTATTTACACGTGCGGAAGCACCTCTTTGCCCAATAGATCGATCTGATCCAGGTCATCAAGATCAAGGATCTGCATATAGATGGTTTCCGCTCCGGCCTGTTTCCAGCCACGAATCTTGTTCACCAATTCGTCTGGAGTTCCACACAGCCCATTTGCACGCAATTCAACAACCTCGCGACCAATCTTTTTCGTCCGTCGTTCAACTTCTTCAACATTTGAACCACAGACGGTGGCCTGCGCAACGGTGTACTTCAGTGAACTGGGGTCACGCCCAATCGCCGAACATGCATCACGCACTCGCTCGCATTGTTCAACAAATGCATCCTTGTTCACAAACGGCATGTTGAACTCGGTCGCATACTTGGCTGCCAACATCGGTGTCTTCTTCGTGCCACGTCCACCAACGATGACCGGAATGCGTGATTGCACCGGCTTTGGCAAACCTGGTGAGTTCTCCACGT
>LIAZ01000072.1 GCA_001438985.1 Acidimicrobium sp. BACL17 MAG-120823-bin42
TTTGTTGCAGATCAGTTGCCGGAACAAACTCAGGCGCGTCTGACGTTTCCCGAGTTACACAATCTGCTGGCGTTACACATGCGCTGGATGCATGAAAAGGGATTGCAGCCTGCTGATGTGGTTGACCGAAAGCAGGACATTCTTTCGACACTTGTTGTGGGTGAAGAGACGTTGACCGCCTATTTGTTAGGTATGGCTGAGGAAACCGAGATCAATGTGTTGGATGACGTCGACATTGTGCACGTTGTTCGTGCGCACTTGGCTTATTTTGAGGCGATCGGTGCTGTTGGTCCAAGCGCATCTTCTAACGACTTGTGACCGACGACGTTTTCTTTCCATATCGACATGTAGCGCTCGAGGTTGGGGTTGAAATAAGGATCGTCGTCTAGCGCATCGCGCCACCGTTTGCCAATGTGGGCAACTTCGAAGGGCTGCAGTTTTGGTGATCGTGTCTTCGACTCAAAGTGGTACATCTGAGCGTGAGGTGTCCAGATAATGCGGTACCCCGCATCACGTAGCTTGAGTCCAAAATCAACGTCGTTGTAATTGGATGGAAACAGGGTGCAGAGTCCACCAACTTCCATGAATGCACTGCGCTTAATCAACACACATGCAGCAATCACGCCTGAAACTTCACGTTGTACACGTAACAGATTCTGTGCGCCAACGTGTTGAGGCGAGCGATGTCGATACAGGTCGTATGGGATGGGGTTGAGAATGTGGCCAGCACTTTGGATGAGTCCGTCCTCATACAACAGCATTGGGCCAGACATGGCAACTTCTGGGTCCTCAAGTAATCCCATCAGGGTTTCGATGGTGTCTGATGAAATGAATTCTGTGTCGTCGTTGAGCAGCAATAAATAATCACCGTCGCTATTGACAACTCCAAGGTTGACCTTTTCTGCAAAGTTGAACTCTTGGTCGTACTCGACAACCTTGAGAGCAGGTCCGCCTGCAGAAACGATTTGACTGCGCGATTCGTCCGGCGTTTCCTTGTCGAGAACCGCAATGATTTCGAGTTTGAGGTAGTTGCATGTGCTTCGCAGTGATGTCAACGCATGCGCGGCCATCACGACTGACTGCCCTCTAATGGTTTGCACCGTTCCACGAGTAGGCAGGATCACGCTGATTTTTGGTTTGCGCGAAACATGGCGCTGCACACGAACTGCAGCGACCTGGAGGTCGAGTGAGCAATCGGCGTTAATTCCGGTGCGTTGGCAATGTTCCTGCACTGCAACGAGTGAGGCAGTTGGCTCTGTGCATTGTTGCGTCGATAGGTGCAGAACCTCAGAAATTCGATGTGCTCGCTTGCTTGCTTCAGAAAGCCGAAGATTTCGATCGTGGCTATGCAATCGCGAAAGCATTGTGGCGCCACCAGCTAGAGCGGCGACCCGAGCACGAACAGCAACAAATTCGCCGATGTAGTTATGCGAGCGAAGGCGCTCTGGCGACCAGCCCGGTCGGCGCACAATCGATGCATCTTCGAAGCGTGAAGCACCCCGATGGGATGAATCGCCGTAAATAAAATCAATTCCCGGTTGTTCCGTAAGTTTACGATTAATCAATTCGAGTGCTTGTGGGTGTAGCCGGTCGCCAGCGGGTAAAAAAACAACAACAGCATTTTCAACCACCACAATGTTGTTTCGGGCGATCACGATCGAACTTGTTCGCATTTTGCGGGTTCGTGTGACTCGTTCGTGCGCAAGGGTCGAATCACTGATGATCCAATGATTTGGGGTTACATGGCTTGCCAACAAAGAGTTGGCTGTCCGTCGAAGGTCGCGTACTGCGCAGTCTTGTCCTGCAGTAACAATGATGAACGAGTGCTTCACGAAGCAACTTTCTTTACGGCAAAGCGAACCCAACGTGGTGCGTGCCGAAACGCGAAGCGCAGTGGTCGTAACCATGGCTGATGAACCCAGTCAATTTGTTGAGACGCTTGCGCATCACGGGCGAAGGATTGGCTGAAGTGGTAACCATCCATCGATGTGTTTTCGCCATATTTTGCCCGCACTCTCATTTCGGCACGAGCACCAAACTCGGCATCTCGAAGCCGAAGTTCTTCCAGTTTTGCGTTCACGATTGGGTCATGTGAAAGCGCCATGTCTATCAGCCTAATGAGGCCGAAAAGGCCTAGATCATCATGTTCAGTTGCGAAGCAATGCGTTGCGCAAGTTTGGCATCGCCAGAACTTGTCCAGACTGTTTCGGCGTCTGTTTTTCTGCCAGTGGCAAGAGCAGTGAATACCGTGCTTGCCATTGTGATCTCACAAACCATCGTTGCAGGGGTGGCATCAACAATTTTGGCTCGTCCATCAACAACAGTGATGAAGACATCTCGCTGAACATCGCCGGTGATTCGGATTGCAACGGAGTTTCCTTCGGGGGTTGCGGCGCGTTTTCCGACAACGATTGGCAGTGTGCGGATCAGTCGATCAATGGTGTGTTCGGCGCACGGTCCACCATGATTACCGTCAAGGCTGAGCGCACGCCTGATGTCTTGGTCATGAATCCAAATATCAAGGATGCGTATGTCAAGAAAGTCGCCAAGGGTTCCTGGTCCTGTTGGCATCATTATCGGCTGGGCAAAGTAGTCGTCATCAGCCGTGAGAAGTTGGTTGGTTCGCTCGGCCACCACAGATTTCCACTCGGCAAACACTTCGCTTCCGGGTAACGAGCGTCGCGCATCAATCTCGTGTTCGTTGTGTTCGCCAATTGGGTTTTTGATGTAGTCAAACTTTGGGGCTTTGTGTGTCGTTGCATCTTTGCCCAACAACATGCGCTCAATGCCGACAAGATGTGAAATGTTGTCTTGAACCGACCAACCAGGGCAGTCAGTTGGTTGTTTCCACTGATCTTCGGTGAGTGGTTCGCACAATGCGGTGATGGCGTTGAGCGCCTCAACTGTTAGGGATACTTTCTGTTCAATGCTCATGTCACCTCACAATGCTGGGTTTTGGACAGTATTCCATTCGCGCGCGCGCAGATACGGGTTGAACACGTTGCCAATATGGGCAAGGTCTGCCTGCGTTTTTGGGGTCTTGATTTCATAGAGGCCAGGGAAGTGGGCGTATGCAATGGTCATGCTCCACAGTTCAAGCGCTTGGTCACCATCTGGTGCGGGAACAACTACAGGGCCAAACACGGCACGACCCGTTGCGAATTTGAGAATCGGCACGCCGAATCCGCCGAGTTCGTTCACAGCGAATTCGTGATCTGCACGCACGTCGTCGTGTGTTGTGCGATCGGCTAACGCATCTTCCCATGCCGTAGCAGGTGCTCCGATTGCAGCGAGTAGATGGCGAGCGGTTTCCTCTTCGTATGGACGAATACCTTCAATGTGCAACGCATTGCCAATTGCTTCGTACCACTTGTCGCATAGATCCATATCGATTCGACGCAGCCATGCACCGATGCGCATCGGAGTCCAGCCAAAGGAAATTTCGCGTTCCCAAGGATGCTTCTTGCCGTCAACACGGTTGGTTTCTTCAAGGCTAAAAAACTTCCAATTAATCGTGATGCCGTTGAGAGCACGAACATTGCGTACCCACAGCGAAGTCTGGTGGGCCCATGGGCACATTGGATCGAAGTAGAAATCCACGGCAGATACGGAAGGTGTGGTGTGCTGGGAGAGTGTCATGCTCTCAGACTAGATTTATCGGGTATGAAACGTCCTAGTCGGTTCGAGCACACACGATTCCTTGGCGATAAGCGCACCCAATTGGTGTACGACCTTGATGAATGGACCGACGAAGAGATTGTCAATGAAATCTCCGAAAGCGGCGTTGGCCTGAGCTTTGGTCCCGACACCCTGGCCGAGGCTCGCAACCGTGGTTATACCTTGGCAAAGCCCGGTGTAACTCGCCGTCATCTCAAGCCGCGCGCTTAGATCGTGGGCGCCGCAGACAGCGCTTCTTCAATGAACGGTTCGTTCCTCTCGGGCGGACTCAATCTGCCGCGATACCTCGCACAGCCGACAGGCAAGTCAGGTGCGTTGCCAGCGATGGTGTTGTGTCACGGATATCCCAGCGGTGGTATTGATGCGCGTCATTCTGCTGGCTCATTTCCCGAGTTGTGTGATCGGGTAGCAAACGAACTTGGCTGGACAGCAATGACATTTACATTTCGTGGATGTGCATCGAGCGAAGGTGATTTTTCGATGCAGGGCTGGATTGACGACATTCGTGCAGCCATCACCCATGTTGTGGCAGAAACCTCGCCGAGCGGTATTTGGTTGGTTGGCAACAACACGGGAGGCTCTCTCGCGTTATGCGTCGCAGCAGATGACCCCCGTGTCAATGGATGTGCGTTGTTGGGTGCGCGGGCAGATTTTGATGACTGGGCAGAACAACCACGACGATTCCTCGAGCACTCTCGTGAAATTGGAACGATTCGTCGACCAAATTTCCCACCGTCTATTGAAGAGTGGGGTCGAGAACTACGCCGATTCCGCCCAGCAGATGCCGCACGACGGTTTGCGCCACGGCCGCTGTTTTTGATGCATGGTCAAGATGATGACGTAGTGCCTACCGCAGACTCGCGAGTACTTGCACAGGCACATGGTGCTGCAGAGTTACAGATTATTCCTGGTGCAGGGCATCGGTTGCGTCATGATCCACGGGCAATGGCCGTGCTGCTTGGTTGGCTAGATCGTCAGCGCACGCTGGCGGCAATGTAACCGCTAAACGTTTTCGATTTTGCTGTGCCAGTTCCATGCACTCGTGATGATGTCGCGTAAGTCGCGGGTTGCTTTCCATCCAAGTAGTGCTCGCACCAGCGTTGGGTCGGCATACACCGAAGTTGGGTCTCCTGCGCGGCGACTGGTAACAACGTGAGGAACTTTGCGCCCACTAACTTGTTCTGCAATATCGATTACCTCAAGCACTGAAGTGCCTCTACCGGTTCCCACATTGCAGGCAAGACTTGCACCACCTTGCTCGAGGTAATCAAGTGCTTTGACGTGCGCATCGGCGAGATCTTCAACATGGATGTAATCGCGGATACAGGTTCCGTCTGGAGTTGGGTAATCGTTGCCAAACACATTGAGCGGTCCACTGAAACCAAGGATGGCCTTCATCACAAGGGGCACAAGGTTTTGTGACATCGACCAGTCTTCGCCGATTGAGGAATCTGCGCTTGCACCAGCGGCATTGAAGTAACGAAGGCTGACAGAGCGCATTCCAATTGCATCGCAACTTGCCAAGAATCGTTCCATCACTGCTTTGGTTTCGGCGTAGACGCTCTCGGGAAGTAGCGGTGAATCCTCGGTGACGGGCACGGATGCAGGGTTTCCGTAGACGGCTGCGCTAGATGAAAACACCATGCGCTCCACACCGTTGGCAAGCAGTGCGCGCACCAAATCGATGGTGCCCCCAACATTGTTGTTGTAATACCTCAGTGGTTGTTCCATCGATTCGCCAACTGCCTTGTAGGCAGCGAAGTGAATTACCTCAGTGATGTCGTGCTTCTTGCAGATCTTTTCAATGAGGCGTTCGTCGGAGATGTTTCCTTGGAAGAAAGGCACCGTGTCGATGCGGCTCTTTGTTCCAAGTTCGAGTGAATCAAGGACAACAACGTCTCGCTGTTGTTGAGTGAGCAGGGCAACGGTGTGCGAACCGATATACCCAGCACCGCCCGTTACTAAAACTGCCATGTACTAACCCTAACGACTAAACGCTCAACGCTTAGGGCGATCTTTCTTGTCTAGATCTTGTGCTCGTTGCATTTGCTTGTATGCGCGAACTTTTAACAGGCTTGTAGCCGAATAGATATCTGCAACCGATCGTGGTTGTCCATCGCTGAACTCTCCCGCTTTTTCTTTCCAGCCTTTTGGTCGAATGCCAAAACGCTTGCCAAGAAGTGCAATAAAAATTTCAGTTTTTTCTTCGCCATACCCAGGCAGTTTGCGCAATCGCTTACGCAACTCTTCGGCATCGACAACATCTTTCCAAATGTTTTCAGCCTTGCCTTTGTATTCGGCAGCGATGATTGTTGACATGTCGTAGATGCGCTTGGCCATGCTTGCGGGAAACCGGTGAATCGCAGGTTTCGTGCAGCAGATTGTCACGAACTCGTCCGCGTCCATCGCCGCAATCTTCTTTGCATCACAATGTCCGAGTCGTTGTTTGATGGTGTAAGCGCCAGTAAATGCCCACTCCATCGGAACCTGCTGATCAAGCAGCATTCCGATCATCAAGGCAAGGCCATTCGTATGAAGCAGTTTGTCGGCATCGGGTTTGCCGGTGATGTAGAGAGGACGAGGTGTAGTGGAGCTAGTTGCCATGCAATAAGTATCGCTTATGCGAAGAGCGAACTGAGAGACTCAGCATCAATGCCATAACGAGTAATTGCATCGGCAACAACTGACTTGTCTATCGCTCCTGTTGCCGCCAAGTCGTTGAGCACCGCGACAACGATGTGTGGCATGTCAACTTCGAAGTGCGCACGCAATGCTTCTCGGGTGTCGCTACGCCCCATACCGTCGGTTCCAAGTGGGGTGAAAGAGCGGCTGCCCACATAGCGGACGATCTGTTCGGGGACT
>LIAZ01000073.1 GCA_001438985.1 Acidimicrobium sp. BACL17 MAG-120823-bin42
AGTTACTTGTAATAAGGTGCGCGAATCGGCTGACATCGTGGTGCTACGAAGCTCTTGCCAGTCCATTTCACCCAAACCTTTAAGTCGTTGGAATTCCTTTTTGTGGTTTGGGTGCTCGGCGAGAAACTTTTCTTTTGCCGATTCGTCTTTTAGATATGTTTTTTCTTTACCAATTTCGGTTGAGAACAATGGTGGTTGTGCAATATAAATAAAGCCACTTTCGACCATCGGCTTCATCTGTCGATAAAAGAACGTGAGCAACAAGGTTCGAATGTGGCTGCCATCCACGTCGGCGTCAGCCAGAATCACCACTTTGTGATAGCGCGCTTTTGATGCATCAAACTCGTCGTTACCAATACCGCCACCAATTGCAGTGATCAGTGTTTGGATTTCAGTGTTCTTCAACATTTTGTCGAGTCGTGCGCGTTCTACATTCAAGATTTTCCCGCGGATTGGCAAGATGGCCTGTGTGCGTGGATCGCGTGCATCCACTGCGGTACCGCCCGCGGAGTCGCCTTCAACGATGAACAGTTCTGTTTCACTTGCATCAGTGCTGGTGCAGTCTTTGAGTTTGTCGGGCATGCCTGCACCGGCAAGTGCAGTTTTGCGGCGAACAGCGTTACGTGCATTTTTTGCCGCAAGTCGTGCTTGCGCTGCCGCCACCGCTTTTTTAACAATGCGGTTTGCTTCGGTTGGGTTCTCTTGCATCCACTCTTCGAGTCGTGCATTGGTTTCCTTTTGCACGAACGATCGAATAGATACGTTGCCCAGTTTTGCTTTGGTTTGACCTTCGAACTGTGGCTCGCGAAGTTTTACCGCAATGATTGCAGTGATGCCTTCACGAATGTCTTCACCCAACAGGTTGTCATCTTTTTCTTTCAATGCATTTGATGCGCGCGCATATTTGTTGACTACCGAGGTAAGTGCTGTCTTGAACCCCTCAACATGCATGCCGCCTTCAACAGTGGAGATGCCGTTGGCATAGCCGTAGATTCCTTCGTAATAACCGGTATTCCACTGCAACGCGATATCAACCGTTTGCTCGTCGTCGCTGCCTTCGTAGTGGGCAACTTTGGTAAACAGTGCTTCGCGGGATGCGTTGAGGTGCTTTACGAAGTCGACAATGCCACCCTTGTATTGATACGTAATGGATTGCTTTTTGTCGGCTCGTTCGTCGTTAAAGACCACTTCTAAGTCTTTGTTCAAGAACGCCATCGTCTGCAGTCGTTCTGTAACTGTTCGGGCCACGAACTCGACACCTTCAGAGGCAAAGATGGTTGGATCGGGCCAAAATGAAACCGTGGTGCCTGTTGTTGACTTGTTTGGCGATGCACCAACTTTGGTGAGTTTGCCTTTTGGTTGTCCGCCATCAACAAATTCTTGAGTAAAGCGTTCGCCACCACGATCGACAACTGCAACCAGTCGTTTTGATAACGCGTTCACTACCGAAACACCTACGCCGTGTAGACCACCAGACACCTTGTATCCTTCGCCGCCAAACTTTCCGCCAGCGTGCAACACCGTGAGCACTACTTCGAGTGCGCTTTTGCCTTTGTGTTGGCCAGATGTATACGGGTCGACGGGAATTCCACGGCCGTTGTCACTGACGGCACAACCACCATCGGCAAGCAAAGTAACTGTGATTTTGTTGCAATATCCGGCCATTGCTTCGTCAACAGAGTTGTCCACAATTTCCCAGATGAGGTGGTGCAATCCGGTAAGTCCTGTGGACCCGATGTACATACCTGGTCGTTTGCGAACGGGGTCAAGCCCTTCAAGAACTTGGATGTCTTTTGCGCCATATGACGCCGAGCCGGCAGTAGCCGATTTTTGAGCTTTGGTGGTTGCCATCACTTACCTTCTACGAGAGCGCCGAATTTGTGGCGAGAAACACGATTGAGCAACATAAATAACACGTCTTAGTCTACCAATTACTTGCTACGCGAATTGCGTTTTACGCGGACATCAATACCAACAATGTTGCTACGTGTTGTTGTGGACAACGTGGCAAGAAGTTGAGGTTCAAGAAATCTCATCTGCGTAGCCCAACTCGGTTCGGAGACTTCAACGACCAATCGCGAGTGTTCAAGTTTGATTGGCGTGACATGTTGCGCGACATGTTCGCCGACAAGCGTCGCCCAGTCGGTAAATACACTGCTCACCACCGCAGCAGGTTCTGACCCAAGGCGAGCGAGCAAAGAATTGAGCTCTGTCGAAAGTGGACCCATGCCACCCATGCTTGCTTCGATCAATTGTTCAGCATTTAATGCATCTGAGTTTCTGGGATCTAGCCAATCGGGTGTCTCATTGCTCATAACGATCCTTTTATCATTCCGCGTTAGTGGGTTCGGCGGAGTCGGCAACCACTGCCCCATTCGCAATACGCACAATACGGTCGGGGTGAGCGGTGTCGGGCAGGTAGCCCGCGGTAGTGATGAGTACCTGACCATCAGGAAAGTGACGTAATAGGGCGGCGGCCCGATGTGGGTCTAGTTCAGACAGGACATCGTCCAGGATCAACACCGGAGGCGACCCATGTTCATCTGTCAGCATGCGGTGAACCGCAAGCCGCATGGCAAGAGCCAAGGTGCGTTGTTCCCCTTGTGACGCATGCGTTCGAGCAGGCAAACCATTAATCAGCAAATCAATGTCGTCGCGATGCGGTCCAACGGTGCTTGAGCCTCGGCGTATGTCATCTAGGCGACACCGCATCAGTTCATTTGCCAGACCGATGCGCCGCCAGTCTGGGTCGTAGCGCAGCTCGATCGGGGTGGCACGCTCGGCCAAGTCCTCGTATGCCCTCGCCACTCGTGGGGACATACTGGCAATCACTCGGGCACGTTCGTCCCCTAGTTGTGTGCCTACATCGGCCAACTTCGTATCCCACACATCAAGTGTTGTGGATATGTCTGTAGTTAAGCGTCCCCCCGCTTGCTTCAACAGTGCGTTGCGTTGCCGCAACACCTTCTCGGTTTCAGTACACAATGCATCGAGCTTGGGTGTCAATGACACCATGGCGCCATCAATAAATTCTCGCCGCACACTTGGTGCATCTTTTACAATTTCCAAATCCTCTGGTGAAAAAACCGTCACGCGTAACACGCCCAGCAAGTCTCGCGTGCGTGTGAGTTTTTGTTTGTTTAACAACGAACGGTTGCGGCCCTCGCGCACGATCTCGGTTTCAATGAGTGATTCACGTCCGTCGGTGTGTAACACCGTGGCTCGCAGTACCGCAGAGTGAGACCCTGTACGAATGAGTGCGTCAGCCGCCACACCGCGAAAACTTTTCAACGTGGCTAAATATGCCATCGCTTCGACAAGATTGGTTTTGCCTTGCCCGTTGTTGCCAACAACTGCAGTTACACCACTCGTGAGTCGAATTGTGCTCGACGTGTAGTTGCGAAAGTCAATGAGTTCAAGATGTTGGATAATCACGCCGACGCCCGGAACCCCAACACTTACACAGTGAGTCGTTGTGGCATTACAAGATAGAGATAGTCGTTTGCGCCAACTCCACGGAGTACAGCAGGGCGTTGTGGGTCGGTGGTTTCGATGGTGATCTCATCTCCTGAAACCGCTTCGATGCCGGCGGCCAAGTATTCGGGATTAAATCCAACAATCATCTCGGTTCCGACCAATGAGCAATCCAATTCTTCCTCGGAGTTGCCGATGTCTTGTGTGATTACCGACAGTTTTAACGCAGTGGCCGTCATCTCTAGGCGAACCGGAGTGGTTTCACGGGCAAAGATTCGGCAGCGACGAACCGCCTCAAGGAATGGTTCGCGGGCAACCGTAAGCGTATTTGGGTATGACGGTTGAATGAGTTGGCGATAGTTAGGAAATTCGACTTGCAACAAGTTTGTTGACAGTGTTGCGTTGCCCACCGTAAATGTTGCCCGTTGTTCGGCCAAACACAGTGTTACTTCGTCGCCGTGGTTAAGCAAACGTTGCAACTCGCCCAACGCGCGGCTTGGAATCACCACGCGTTGGCCGTGGCCCAAAATGTTGGTACCAGGTAAATCGCGAACAGCAAGTCGATATGAGTCAGTGGCGACCAGGCGCAATCCCTCGGGTTCAGCAGACATCAACACACCCGTTAATGGCAAACGTTGCATGTCGGTACTCGCTGCGCGCACTACTTGCCGAAGTGCCTCAGATAACAAAACTGCTGAAAGTGTTACTGGTGGTGCACTGGCAGGTGTGATCTGCGGAAAGTCACTGGTGGCAAATGTTGCAACCGTGGTTTGTGCACGACCAGAGGAAATATGAACTTCTTCATCTGCTGACTCAAATGTGACTTTGCCTTCTGCGCTCGCTCGCACCACATCACTCAGCAACTTCGCACTGGCCACAACTACGCCATCTGCTTGCCCACCCACTGCTAATACGAATTGCACTGACAGATCATTGTCTGTGCATGACAAGGTGAGTTGGTCACCCACCACTTCCAGCTTTACCCCCGACAGGGCCGGCATTGCATTATTTCGAGTGGATGCAACACGTGCCGCTGCACCAAGTGCTTCTGCCAATATTTCGCGCTCTACTCGAAACTTCATTGCCGTGCTCCTTGACAAATGTTATTCATTGTTATTTGTGGATGTTTTGATAAAAAGTTAATAACAGTAATAAGGCCTGTGGATTGTGGATGACCTACAGCAAAGCCAAACAACATACGAAAACTGACCACACAGGTGAATACCCCAAGAAGCACATCTTGCAACTGTGTAGTTCGCGTAGCGGTGAATAACGTTGAGTTATCCACTTGTTGTAGCAGTGTTGCCCACATAGTTGTCCCCAGCATGTGATGTTACGACGTCTTAAATTTTTGTACGAGTTCGGTTACTTGTTCATATACCTGTTTGCGCTCACTCATCATGCGTTGAGTTTTATCTACAGCATGAATCACAGTGGTGTGATCGCGATCCCCAAACAACCGGGCAATTGCCGGGTAACTCAGGTCGGTAAGTTCACGAAACACATACATGGCTGTTTGGCGTGCCTGCACAAGGGGGCGCTGGCGGCTTTTGCCGCGAAGGGCATCGACCTCAAAACCCAGATGCTCGGCAATCTCGACAAGCAACTGTTCGTCAGTGCGCGGTTTGATTGCTGTACGCGTGAGCAAATCGGTGAGTAATTGCTTGGCCAAAGCCACATCAACCTGGGTCTTGTTAAGGCTGGAATAGGCGCCGACACGGATCAGCGCACCCTCAAGCTCGCGAATGTTGGTGGTGACGTTGTTAGCAATGAACTCGAGCACCTCGTGAGAAACCGACGTGCGATCGCGCTCGGCCTTATTGCGCAAAATTGCCAGTCTGGTTTCCATGTCGGGTGGCTGAATGTCGGTGATCAAACCCCAACGGAAGCGACCACGCAAACGATCCTCGAGGGTTGGAATTGCATCGGGCATTCGGTCGGACGAAATCACGATCTGTTTATTGGCCCCATGTAACGAGTTGAACGTATGGAAGAACTCTTCTTGAAGCCCCTCCTTGCCCTCCATGAACTGAATGTCGTCAATCAACAAGACATCAACTTCGCGATAACGGCGTTTAAAGGCGGCAATCGTGTTGCTGCGAATGCCATCTACGTATTCGTTCAAGAACGTTTCGGTCGAGACATATCGCACCTCGTAATGGGCGTAGTTCTGGTGAACGTAGTAACCAATTGCGTGGAGGAGGTGGGTCTTTCCGAGACCAGCCGAACCGTAAATAAATAACGGGTTGTAGGACCGGCCAGGGGTTTCGGCAACACGCTGGGCCGCAGCCAAGGCAAATTGGTTGGATGTGCCCTTCACGAAGGTTTCAAAGGTGTAGCGGGGGTTGAGCCCAACAGCGGTGCCTTTGCCGTTGCGGCTTTTGCTGGTGGTAGAGCTGCTGGTGTGTGATGGGGAAATAGTGTGGTTGAGTTCGGCGGGAAGCACATCTGGGGTGTTGTTATTGGCGAGTTGTTCGTGAACATCGTCAGCCGTATTCGTTTGAACATCGATCAGCAGTTGACGCTCACTTGCCCCAACTTCGTCCAAGGCGTCACGAACCAGCGACATGTAACGGGTAAGGATGCGCTCACGAACGTAGGTATTGGGGACTTGGAGTCGGAGGCTCATTTTGTCGTCGGCAACGGCAACCGCATCATTGAACGTGGAAAACCACACTGCTTCTGAAACCTGAGCGCGGAGCACCTCGGCAGTTGCTCGCCAAACCGCGTCGTGAGTTTCGGTGCCCCGATTGTCTACTTGTAGATCGTTTTCCATAGTTCCTCTGTTGGTCCCCACTACTCTCATACCTGTCCACAGCACTGTCCACAGGGTGTGGACACCCCCGCCGACACGAGGCGGGGGAAGCGAAGGTAGCAGGTTTTCCACAGGTGAAAAAACCGAGAATGCCTGTAGAG
>LIAZ01000074.1 GCA_001438985.1 Acidimicrobium sp. BACL17 MAG-120823-bin42
CGCGTTGCTTCGAGAGGTAATGATCACGCCAAGTGCCAACATGCCGACGAAGAGAAGACCGATCGCAGTGTCGCCAGAGAGTCGGAATCGTCGGGTGACAACGCTGACTCCACCCATCATCACCACAGCACCCACTGCGGCTCCGATCATTCCTGAAACGCCGAGTAGTAGAGCAGTGGCGATTCCGGGCAATACGCCGTGGGCAAGTGCATCGCCAACAAATGCCAAGCCACGCAACACAACAAATGTTCCCGCCACTGCACAGGTGAGTGCAACGAGGATTCCTGCGGCTAATGCAAACCGCAGGAATTCGTTATTGATGAACGGGTCAACAAGGAAACTCACTGCAGAGCGTCTGCTATCTGTTGAGTAAGTCGAAGCATGAATTCACGGTAGTTGACCGCACCATCAAGAAAGTGCGTGCTGAGCGTTACTGCCTTCACGCCAAGTTCGGAAGCGAGTTGGTCGGCAACATCTTGTGAAGTTCCAAGCCCCGTAAAGATTGCAGGTACACCGTGCTCTTCCACTTCGACTTTAAGTGCGGCAAGTTCACCTGCACTTGCTTCCGACGTTGTGGACAGTGATGGAATGATTGCACCGATCACTTCGCAGCCATACTGGTCGGCAAAGTAGCCCAACTCGTCGTGTCCACTGACAAGTTCGCAAGTGATTCCGTCAATGGTTTCTGTGATTTGTGCATCGAGCGCGGTGAGTTCGGACTGAAGTGCAGCCAATTGTGACGTGAGGTCGGCACCCGTGGCGGTGCTGATTGCATCAGCAAGTGCGGGAAGCATTTCAAGCATTGCTGCAGGCGACAACCACAGGTGTGGGTCGTATGCACCATGCGCGTGCTCTTCTTCGGACTCAACTGTGGTTTCAGTTGACTCTTCTTCTGCATGGTCCTCATCATGGCCGTGATCTTCGTCTTTGCTCATTTCGCGAACCGTGATGTGGTCGCCAACCATAAATACGTTCACCCCAGAGTCAATTGCTCGATCGATGGTCTGCTCAAGGCCTTCCTCAAAATCAAGACCGTTAGCAACAACGAGATCTGCGTTGTTGAGTGACTCAATGTCTTTTGCTGATGGCTCGAACTCGTGTGGGTCCTGGCCATCGGGAATGATCACACTTACGGTGGCGAGGTCGCCAACTAGTTGTTCGACGACCGAACCGAGCACCGAATAGGTGACCACGATGCTGCGGGAACCATCGGTTGGATTGGAGTTGGCGTCAGGCGTTGAACCGCAACCCATCAGAACAACGAGGAAACTGCTACCAATCAGGAAACTTTTAGGAATCATTCTCATTTAGCCACCATAGCAGCAAATGAGAATGATTCTCAACCTCAGAATTGGCGTTATGCACCAATCATTTGGTTGATGATGACGGTGAGCTCATCCATTGGGATCTCGCCGCTTAAGCGCCTAGATACTTTTCCTTCAGCATCAACGAGCACGAAGAAGGGATAGCCGGAAAGACCAAATGCCTGACTTGCCTTTGTGTCGGCCGAGTCGGCGAGCACTGGCCATAAGGCGGGGAACTCTTCACGCACGAGCCAATCTGAAGGCGGATAGTTGGGGTTTGCTGGGTCGGTGCCGGTGGCGATAGCTATCACGTCAACGCCAGTTGGTACTTGTCCTGACTTTTCCCATTCGACAAGCAGCGGAACTTCGCGTTGGCAGAATTGGCACCAGTGAGCGAGGAAAACCAACAGTGTAGGCGTGCCCGCACTTTCGGTAGTGACGGTGTTGCCGGTAAATCCTTTGCCCGTGACAACGGGGGCCGTAAGACCGATCGCTGGGTCTCCAGTAGCCGATGCTGTGTCGAATGACGGAAGTGCATCACCTGAAACGGTGATCTCACTGAACTGTGAGATGCCTTCGTTGGTTGGTTCCGTTGATCCGTTTTGTGTGATGGCCACAATTGCAGCAATTGCAATGATGACGGCGATCACTGCGCCGATGATGTATTTCGCGTTTCCGCTTGATGTCTTGCTCATGATTACTCCGATTTTTGTGTGGGAAGTGTGGTGAATACGAGAACTGCGAGAAAACCGGTGAATGCCATAAAGGGCAAAGTGACAAACCCAAAGTGTTCAAACCAGATGAACTCGCACGGTACATCTGCGTCGCATACGCCGGTTTCTAGGTTTGGGAAGCGCTCTAGAAACCAGTGGTACGCAGAAATCATGATGCCGATTGCCGCAAGCGGAGTGGCGTAGCGCCACACCTTTGCGTCTTTAGCGATGATCGCGACAATCAAGATGATTGCAAGTGGGTACATCATGATTCGCTGATACCAGCACATAATGCACGGCTTGTAATTGACGATTTCGGAGAAATACAAACTTCCGAGCGTGCACGTCGTGGTTACCGCGGCCGCAAGCGGTAAGGCAAGAGGGCTAAAACCCGTAACGATTGTGCGGGCAACTGCATTGCGCGAAGCAAGAAGTCGGGCAGCAAGGATGACCACGGTGCCGGCCAGGAGGGCCACGCTCAACATGGCAAAAAACAGTTCGAAGGTCTCGTTATTCATGCGCAATCTCAGTGTAGAGACCAGTCTTGGGCTAAGGCTCGTCAAGCCCAAGATGAGAAGGGCAGAATAGAAGGGTGACAACATTTAAAGACCGCATTAAGGCAGACATCACCGAAGCAATGAGGGCCCGCGAGGAAGCAAAACTATCCACCTTGCGCATGCTGCTTTCGGCTATTCAAAATGCCGAAGTTGCAGGCGATGAAGCAATCGTGCTGACCGATGATCAGGCAATAAAGGTGTTGCAAAGCGAAGCGAAAAAGCGCGCTGAGGCGGCTCAGATTTATGCCGATGCCGGTCGCACCGATGCCGCAGCGAAAGAACGAACGGAGCTAGTTGTGATCGAGGCTTATCTACCTGCGGCAATGAGTGATGACGAAGTTGCGGCAATTGTGGCCGATGAAATTGCAAAAGCCGCTGCCGCCGGGCAAACCGGTGGCAAAGCAATGGGTGCAGTAGTGAAAGCAGTTCGTGATCGAGTTGGCTCTGGTGCAGACGGTGGGAAAATCGCAGCTTTAGTTAAATCGGCGCTGGGCTGAGTGCCCTCGATAGGAATCGAACCTACGACCTGCGGTTCCGGAAACCGACGCTCTATCCACTGAGCTACGAGGGCCTGTAAACCGTCAGGCTATCGCTCTGGTGATTGACAAGATTTTGAATTGGGTACGGTTCTGCGCGTTCGGTCGGCAACAATAGAAGGACTATGGCTGACCCGGTCCTCACTGTTGCAGAGTTGCTGCGACCGACGTTTACCCACATTGCGGGCGGCATAGACAGCGACCCAGTGGTGCGCAGAAGTGATCGGGCAGATGCCCAAGTAAACGGATCGCTTGCACTGGCAAAGGTATTGGGAAAGACACCGCGTGAAGTTGCGCAGATGGTGTTGGATGCCGCCAATTTGTCGGATGTGTGCAGCGCTACCGAGATCGCCGGGCCAGGGTTTATCAACATCACATTTGCAAACGAGTTTTTGGCGCGCGAGATTGCCGCTGCGGCAGCCGATTCGCGGCTTGGTGTGCGCAATGCGCCAACTTCAAAAAAAGTGGTGATCGACTATTCGGCGCCAAACGTGGCAAAAGAAATGCATGTGGGTCACTTGCGCAGCACCGTGATTGGTGATGCGTTGGTGCGCATGTTGGAGTTTGT
Source organism: Acidimicrobium sp. BACL17 MAG-120823-bin42 (assembly GCA_001438985.1). Lineage (GTDB taxonomy): Bacteria > Actinomycetota > Acidimicrobiia > Acidimicrobiales > Ilumatobacteraceae > UBA3006. Next base: position 3,679 of record LIAZ01000074.1, read on the forward strand.
TGGACACAGTGTTGTTCGCGAAAATCACATTGGCGACTGGGGCACCCCGTTTGGCATGTTGATTGAACACCTCATTGATCTAGGTGAAACAGAAGCGGCGAACGAATTGTCGGTTGGCGACCTTGATTCGTTTTATCGACAAGCGCGTACCAAGTTTGATTCGAATGACGAATTCAAGGAGAGCGTGCTCGTGCGCGAGTGGTGTTGCTACAAGGTGGCGACGAAGAAACGCTGCGCATGTGGAAGTTGCTCGTTGCAGAAAGCACGCGATATTTCGACAGGGTGTATCAAACACTTGGGGTGTTGCTTACCGCAGATGACTTAATGGGTGAAAGTGTGTACAACCCGTTGCTCGCCCCAGTTGTCGACAGGTTGCGCGCTACAGAATTGCTTGTCACGAGTGATGGTGCAGAGGTGGTGTTTCCCGAAGGGTTCGTTAATCGCGAAAACGAACCACTGCCACTCATCATTCGCAAAACCGATGGTGGCTATAACTATGCAACGAGCGATCTTGCGTGTGTGATTGATCGTGTCGAGCGGATTGGTGCTCATGTTGTGTTGTACGTGGTGGGTGCGCCACAAGCACAGCATCTTGAGATGGTTGCAGCGGTGTCGCGGATGGCCGGCTGGGTTCCTGAAGGAACCGAGTTGACGCATGTGGCTTTTGGCAATGTGCTTGGAGCCGACCGCAAGATTTTGAAGAGTCGCAGTGGTGAAGTAGTGAAACTTGATGCATTGCTTACCGAATCGGTAGAGCGCGCAGCAGTTGCAGTGAAGGAAAAGAATGCCGAGTTGTCTGCAGCACAACAGGCTGAAGTTGCGCGCCAGATTGGAATTGGTGCGGTGAAGTATGCCGACCTCTCCACTGACCGTATTAAGGACTACGTATTTGATTGGGAGCGAATGCTCGCATTTGAAGGCAACACGTCGCCATATCTGCAGTACGCGCATGCACGCATTTGTTCGATTTTTCGCAGAGCAGGCATTGATCGCGCGGTCGTGAGAACGCTTACGCCAACGCTTGATCACGTTGCAGAGCGGGCATTGGCCCTGCGGCTTTTGCAGTTTGATACAGCAGTTTGGGACACGCTCGAGAAGTACAGCCCGCATCGCCTGTGCACCTATTTATATGAGTTGGCCAGCGAGTTCAGCGCGTTCTACGAGCATTGCCCTGTGTTACGTGCAGATTCGGAAGCACAAAAGATGAGCCGATTGGCGCTGTGCGATTTCACTGCGCGAGTGATGGAGCAAGGTCTGTCACTATTGGGTATCGAATCTCCGGAGCAAATGTGAGCACCATTTCCAAGCACCTACTGCCTGACAACGCAGTCATTAACGCACAAGGTGTGATGAGCGTTGGCGGTTGTTCACTTGTAGACGTTGCGAGCACGTTCGGCACACCTGTGTTTGTTTATGACGAGGATCATTTGCGCGCACGATGCCACGAAGCCGTTAAGGCCTTTGGTCAAAACAGGGTGATCTATGCAACGAAGGCATTCTTTTGCACTGCAATGGCAAAGTTGGCATATGACGAAGGGTTAATGCTCGACGTTGCAACGGGTGGCGAACTGTTTATTGCGCTTCAAGCGGGCGTGCCCGGAAGCAGTTGCGTGATGCATGGCAATAACAAGAGCATGGACGAATTGCGCATGGCGATCAATGCCGAAGTGCATCACATTGTTGTTGACAGTTTTGACGAACTTGATCGCTTGGATGCACTGCACGCCGAAGGCCTGCCAGTGCCGAGAGTGCAGTTGCGCATCACCCCAGGTGTTTCTGTGCACACACATGAATACATCTCGACGGGTCAAAACGACTCGAAGTTTGGATTCAATTTGGGAAATGGTGATGCGCATCGCGCTGCCGAACGCGCGCGCAATGCAAAGTCGGTCAGTTTCGTTGGCGTGCATTGTCACATTGGATCAAATGTGTTTGCAGTCGAAAACTTTGCTCATGCAGCAAAAATCATGGTTGATCTAGCAAACGAATTAGAAGTTGAACAACTTACGTTTGGTGGTGGCTTAGGTGTTGCCTATGTCGAAAGCGAGCATGCTTCATCAATTACCGAATGGTCAACTCATCTGATTTCGGCTGCCGAACAACTGCGTAAACCAACGCAAGTATTTGTCGAGCCAGGACGCTCAATTGTCGCTTCGGCAGCAGTAACCCTGTATGAAGTGGGAACAGTGAAGCCAATTCCTGGTGTGCGCACCTATGTGTCTGTAGATGGTGGAATGAGCGACAATCCACGACCTGTGATGTATGGAAGTGGATACGAGTTGTTCATGCCAGCAAATGCCAGCGCAGATCGCACGCAACCAATTCGATTAGTGGGCAAACACTGCGAAAGCGGTGACGTATTGATTAATGAAGCAATGGTGCCTGAAGGCCTAAAAGTTGGCGACTTAGTGGCAACACCAGTTACTGGTGCATATGGGCACTCGATGGGTTCCAACTACAACAAAGTGACGCGTCCACCAGTGGTATTTGTACGTAATGGCAATGCACGACTTGTTGTGCGTCGCGAAACATATGAGGACTTAGTCCGATTGGATGTGAGCCAATAGCCAATAGCGTGAGGGGTATGACGGAACACCTCGTACGCCTTGGAGTCATTGGACACGGAACCG
>LIAZ01000075.1 GCA_001438985.1 Acidimicrobium sp. BACL17 MAG-120823-bin42
CATTCCATGTATCAGCAAAAGTCTCGAACATTCTCACCGTGAGCAATTTGCTTCCGTCGAGCATGGCGACACGCCACCCCATTGCAGCCACTAAACGCACAAGTGCAACGTCTTCAATTGTTTCGCCTCTTACGTGCGTGAATACATCATGATCAATGGCGTCCCGGCGCAACATGGCCATGCACTGACCGTTAGCAAGCTGTGAGTCCGAATCAATATTGCCCTTGTAGCCAGATGGCCCATAGCGATACACGAGTGTGGTCAGCATTGCGGGGTGCAACCATTGCGCCCCCTTGCTCGGGCAATCAAACCGGACACCAACCGAGACAAACCTCAAGTCGTCATGCTGTGCGCGTTGCACAATTGCTTGCGCCAGTAGTGGGTGCGCAACTGCATCCGCGTCGAGAGTGACCACCCACTCACTAGTTGCAGCCTGAACCCCTTGATGTAACGCCCAAGCCTTCCCCACCCAACCGTTTGGAAGGGGCTTACCACTCAATACTGTGGCCCCTAAGCGGGATGCAACAGCGGCAGTTTCATCGCTTGATTCATCATCCACCACAATTACTTCTTGTACACCTGGCGCACCAACAATGGCCTCTAAGCACGCTCGGATTCGATTCGCCTCGTTGCGCGCAGGGATAATCACGCTGATTGTGGGGATGGGCATTGCATGGTCTGTTTCGCTACCGAGCGGCGCGGCAAGTCGTGCAGCGCGAACAATGCGCAGTATTGCCCAGCAACCAGCAACCAATTGCAGAATGGACCACCAATTGAGTACTGACGATGCACCAAGAAACACAGCGGCAACCTAGCCTGTCAACCATGCGTGTGCTCGCAGCAGTTGACAAATTTCGCGGAACTGCCACCGCTGCGCAAGTTGCCGCCGCAATTGGCCACGCCTGTTGGGATCTTGGCCACGAATGCATCGAGACCCCAATCGGTGACGGTGGCGAAGGAACGCTTGACGTACTTGGTGGCGCCAATCGCACCACCCGCGTAACCAACCCACTTGGCAAACCGGTGGACGCTCAATGGCGTTTCGTACGCGACACCGCAATCATTGAAATGGCCCGCGCTTCCGGCCTCACACTGGTTGGCGGTGCAGCCAAAAACGATGTCATTGCCGCATCAACAGTTGGAACGGGAGAACTCATAGATTCGGCCCTCAACGACGGCGCCAAAAAGATCATCGTTTGTGTCGGGGGCTCGGCAACCGTAGACGGAGGGCTTGGTGCAATCAAGGCAATCAAGTCTCCAGCCCGATTGCGCGGCATCGAGTTTCTCGTGGCGTGCGATGTACAAACTTCGTTCACTGACGCGGCAAAATTATTTGGGGCACAAAAAGGAGCAACGCCTGCGCAGATCGAGTTCCTCACTGCGCGGCTCCATAAATTGCAGCAGCAATATCTTGATGACTACGGCGTTGATGTATCCAACATTGAAGGCGCCGGTGCTGCTGGTGGTCTTGCTGGCGGTTTGGCCGCACTCGGCGCGTCGCTCGTGCCCGGATTCGACATCGTTGCCGACGAAGTCGGACTGCACGAACTCATTGCATCAAGTGATTACGTCATCACAGGTGAGGGATATTTAGACAACGAAAGCTTCGAGGGAAAAGTTGTCGGTGGGGTTCAACGGTTGGCGCAGCAGTTCGGTAAACCCGTTTCGGTAATTTGTGGCGATGCGGATGCCGAGGTGCGCCAAAGAATTGATGCGGTCACCTTGATCGAAATGTATGGAGAGCGCCAAGCGTTTGATCAAACGCTCACCAGTATCGAAAGTGCAGCGCGCGAACTTCTTCAGAAGTGCACTGCAAAAAAATAGATCAGCCTGGTGGCAACGTTGTTTCTGTTGCGACCGGAATGGTTGGTGGTGGGGTTGCAAGAGGCTTGCCAGCCAAATCAGTACCCAGCAAGATCAACACGCTTGCTTCGCCAAGCTTGCCTGTTTCGATTGGGATCGGAGCAGGCATCGCAGCAGTCGCTACTCCACCCAGTTGTTCGGCAACCTGAGCAGCCTGGACATCAAATCCTGGCAAGAAATAGACGACTGTTGCGGTTTGCTTCGGTGTTACTTCACTCGAGTTCTTTGCCGGCTGCACGATAAAACCACGACCTTGCAACTCGGTGGTCATAGCGCCGGCACTTCCCGCCACCTTTGAGGCGTTTGCAATCTGCACCTTAAAGGCGGTGAGCGGAACGGTTACTACAACAGTTGTCTCCACCGGAATGGTGTCGGTAACGATGGCCTCGTCGGTTGCCTGATCTGGTGTGGCCGTAGAGCCGCCGCCACTATCACTACGGATGTCGCGCAAGATCAGAAACCCGAGGAGCACAGCGACTGCCGCAACAACGATGGACATGGTGGAATTGAGATTGCTACCGCGAGAAACAGGGCCGCGGCTTGGACGACGTTGTTCTTGATTCATAGAACTACCGTACCTTCTGCACAACACCTGAAAATGTCATGCCCACAAAATCAGAGCCGGGTGTGGGGATTGAACCCACGACCTACCGCTTACAAGGCGGTTGCTCTACCACTGAGCTAACCCGGCCAAACCTTCTTCACTAAGCGCCTCAATGATACGGCGCAAACTCGCTTCCGAGGGAACCGAATTGTTCTATTTCAAGGAGCGTAAACGGACGACTTCATAGGTTGCCAACGCCGCCGCCACAGAAACGTTGAGCGAAGATAATGCGCCCAACATTGGAATATTGACCAATACATCGCAGCGTTCCCGCACCAGACGCGACAGGCCAGGGCCTTCTGCTCCAAGCACCAAACAAATGGATTCGTCGCCGAGTGAGCCCAATTCAAAAATGCTCTTATCGGCAGCGTCGTGCAAGCCAACAATCCACACTCCCGCGTCTTTCATTTGTTGCAACGCAGTCGGCAGCCCACCAACAACACACATCGGTACGTATTCAGCAGCACCTGCGGCCGACTTGGCAGCCGTCGGCGTAATGTGCACGGCTCGGTGACGAGGCAAAATCACGCCGTCAACTCCGGCACCATCGCACGATCGCAAGATCGCTCCGAGGTTGCCAGGGTCTGTTACTCCATCCACAGCAATCAAGAGCTTCGGCTTCTTCGAGGCTAGATCTCCAATGAGATAGGCCAAGTCGACATCTGGAATAGGTGCTGCCATCGCCAGCACACCTTGCGGGGCTTCGCTTCGTGCCTCGCGCTCAATTTCTTTTCGAGCAACACGACGAACAGGAACTCGCTGATCATTTGCCAACTCGATGATGTCGTTGATTACTTCGTTGTCGTCGATGTCATTTGAAATCCAAACTTCGAATGCGCGGCGCTTCCGCGCGATTAACAACTCGCGAACGGCTTGCCTGCCTTCAATCTGTGCACCGCCCAAGCCGTGCTGATCTGGTCGTGGTGCACGAGGGCTATGCGCATCTCGCACAGCCGCAGGGCGCTTTGGTCGATCCTTGAGTGATTGTCTTGGTGCCTGCTTCGCACTGCGAGGCGCACCTGGTTTAGCACCGCGAGGTGCTCCTGTTTTTGCACCTAAACGTTTTGTGCCGCTGGAGTTTTTTCCTCGACCCGAACCTGAACTGCGTGGCTTCATGAAATCTTCCGTTCGATAACGGCGACTGCCCAGCAGGCAATGCCTTCTTCGCGACCAAGCGCACCCAAGCCTTCGGCCCGACGCCCCTTCACCGACACTGGCGCACCTGCGGCCTTGCTTAAGTTTTGTTGCATTGCATCACGGTGTGGGGCAAGCTTCGGTCGTTCGCACACAACGGAGCAATCGACATTGCCAATCTCGTAACCAGCCTCGCCCAACATTGCGGCAACCTTCTCCAGCAACTTCAATGAGTCAACATTTTTCCATTGCGGTTCGGTGTCAGGAAAGTGTTGCCCAATATCGCCAAGACCAGCGGCGCCCAACAGGGCGTCGGCCACTGCATGTGCAATGACATCAGCATCGCTGTGCCCGACAAGCGCAGGCTCGCCTGCGAACGTGACGCCACCAAGTATCAACACGCGGTCCGACGGCCCATCGACAAATCGATGGATGTCAAAACCTTGGCCTACACGCGTCTGTACCGTCATTGTTTGTTCTACCTTTTCACACTTCGGTTCGCGCGGTGGCGCGAGCCCATTCCAAATCCTCGGGTGCCGTTAGTTTGCGGTTCAGCATTTCGCCAGCCACGACAACCACTTTCCTACCTAACACCTCTAAGAGTGTCGCATCATCTGTTCCTTCAGGCGATGATGCATGTGCTGTGCGCAACACACTTGCGCGAAATGCTTGTGGTGTTTGCACTGCCACAAGTGACGACCGGTCGGGTGTATGCACCACCACGTTGCTGGCATCAACTTGCTTAATTGTGTCCGTGACAGCCAGCGCCGGCACTGCGCCATCAGCACCAAGATGCACTTGAGCAATTACTTCCATATATAGATGTTCGGTTGCAAAAGGACGTGCAGCATCATGCACACAAATAACGGTTGCTTCTGGGGGAACTGCGGCCAAACCACGGCGCACCGATTCGCTGCGGGTTGCCCCACCAATCACGCCACCTTCGCGTTCTGCTTCGGCTTCGGGCAGCACCACGACCACTCCCGAACTTACGCCCCGCGCCGTTTCTACCGACCAGTCAAGAACTCGCCGATCGCCAAGCATCGCAAACTGTTTTGGCCCACCAAATCGAGCCCCAGTGCCCGCCGCGACCACGATTGTCCAAACAATCTCGTTCGCTGCGGTTGTCACGCTCATTTAGGGTAGTACCGTTCTAGTTCGCATGACACACGAAGAACTACTCTCCCAAACTTCATTTTTTGCTCAAACACCTCCGGCAGTGCTTTCCGCGCTTGGTGCCCTGGCCCAAACACAAAAGTTGCAACGAGGCGATGTTTTATTCAACGAAGGTGACAGCCCAGACGCACTATTCGTAGTGCTCAGCGGTCGCATTGCAATTGCCATCGGCAATAAGCCACTCGACAGTCGCGAGAGCATGCTTGCGCTCATGGAAACTGGCGACTTGTTCGGCGAACTTGGGATGCTCGACAACGGCCCACGCAGCGCGATGGCCCGAGCAATCGAACCCTCTTCAGTACTGCGCATTGCCTACGCACCAATTCGCGAGCAAATGTCGCAACACCCAGACATGTTGTGGGGAGTAATCACACTGCTTGCTGCACGCTTGCGCACTATGGACGAAGTATTAGCCGACAGCGTTTTCCTCGACGTAACTGGCCGCACTGCAAAAAGATTGCTCGAGCTTTCTGGTGGCAGCAACGAATTTGTACTGCCTGTCACCCAGGAAGAACTGGCCGGCATGGTTGGAGCCTCGCGAGAGCGCGTCAACAAAGCCATCGCAAGTTTCATTCGCCTAGGTTGGCTCGAGCAACAGGATCGTCATTATCACATCAAGATGCGCGACCGCATGGAAGTTCGTTCTAGCTAAGCAACCAACGATGCGTTCGTGAAAACGCATCAGCCGCATCTTCGGCTCTATGTGCGGGCCGAGCCGAGTCATGAGCAAAACCATGCGCAGCTTCCTTGTATTCCACAACTGTTACTCCCGCGTCGCGCAACTCGTCTACTTGCGCAGCCGGCGTATAGGGGTCTTGCGAACCAATAATCGCTAGCACTCGGTCGGCGTTACCTGCATTCAAACACGCAATCGGTTCTGCCTGTTTTGGCCCGGCCCAGTCGGAGGGAACGTGAATCATTCCATAAAACGATGCGATACGCGCAAATCTTTCATGCTGCGCCGCCTTATGGCAGTACATGCCACCCATGCAGTAACCAATTAAGCCCACTCGCTCCACACTCAGCGCATCGGCCGCTTGCATCGCATCGCGCATTATGACGTCATCATCCAATTGCGACATTGCCCCAAACCGCTCGGCAACATCATCAGAAAAAGTGCGACCAGGAAATGGCTCAAATGCAATCACAGCCATGTTCCACTCTTTGGCAAATCTGGCAACCATCTCTTCGAATAGGGGCCTGAGTCCAAAAATATCGGGGATGATTACCAATCCCATGCTTGGATTTGCTGCGGATTGATCAATCTCGGCCGGTGTTCCCGATGGTAAAACAATTCTCATAAGCCCTTAATCTACGCAGTCATTCCAACTTGGTGAGACTTTGGGTGATTCCGTCGGTGACCATCTGGGTGTTTCGCATCTGGATCATGCATGGCATGACCACTTCAACACTGCAAACACCCACACTCATCCACCCATCGGGTTCGTCTCCACTCGTGCGAAACCTCGTCAACGAGTGGACAACAATGCAATGCGATCGAACCGCACTGCGCAAAGTCAACAGTTGGGGG
>LIAZ01000076.1 GCA_001438985.1 Acidimicrobium sp. BACL17 MAG-120823-bin42
TTAGGTTGGGAAGTCGATTCGATCGATTGCAATCAGATTGGCTCGGGCATCGGTGTGTCCAGTGCGCTCTATCGATGCACACTTTCTGGTCCGAAATGTCCGTCGTCGGTCATTGTCAAACTGCCGGCCCTTGATGAAGCGGCGGTGTTCACAAGCACCATGCTCCGCATGTATATCCGTGAAGCAAATTTTTTCAAGGATCTCATTAATCAGATGCCAATCAATGTTCCAGTTGGCTTTCTTTCGGAAGTTGATGAGGAAACAAGCAAGTTTGTTGTAGTGATGGAAGACCTCGGCGGTCTGCGGATCATTGATCAAAACCTAGGCATGACGATCGAAGATGCACGCAAGTCAATTGATGCGGTAGCGCGCATGCATGCAAAGTGGTGGGGTGAAGGTGATGCTCTTGCGGAGGCTGGCGTAACGGTCAGTCTTGGTGATCCGATTTACCCCGCAGTGTTGCCGTTTGTGTTTGGTGAGGGCTGGGACAAGTTGATGGCAGAGATGACGTTGCCGCCAGCAATACTTGAAATCGGACCGCATTTCAGTGAAGCAATTCCTAAATTGCTGAGCAGCATGGTGGTGGGGCCAAACACGTTGTGTCATGGCGACTATCGCGCAGACAACTTGTTGTTTAATGAAAACAACGAACCAGTCGCCATTGATTTTCAATTGCTAGGCACTGGTACAGGCGCATATGACATTGCATATTTCGTCACGCAAAGCCTCACTCCGGAAGTTGCAAGCAAGCACGAGCGCGATTTGTTTGATCAATGGGTTACCGCGCTTGTTGCGCATGGTGCACCTGCTGCGCTTGTGGATCGTGACGCGCTATGGATGCACTACCGCACAGCCGCGTTGTTTTGCCTTGCGTATCCGGTCGTTGCAAGCAGGGGAATGGACTTATCAGACCCCCGCCAGCGCACGCTGATTGAAGTGATGACGAACAGGTTTGATCGCGCTGTGCGCGAGTTGAACCTTGCCGAGTTGCTGTAACTCGCGCTTAGCCATCTACATTCTTAGACGTGGAAATTATCCTGGTTCGTCATGCACTACCTGTGCGCATTGAATTGGAAACCGGAGTTGCAGACCCCGAGTTGTCGGTAGAAGGTCACGAACAGTCCAAGAAACTGGCCACGTATTTGGCGAGCGAACAGATTCACGCTGTGTATGTAAGTCCGCTTCGGCGTGCGCGCGAAACGGCGCAGCCATTGATTGACAAACTCGGTATTCAATACGAAATTTGTGAAGGTGTTGCCGAGTTTGACAGAAACTCGAACGAATACGTTCCCGTCGAGGAGTTGCGAGCAGCGAATGATCCGCGCTGGCAGAAATTGATGCAGGGCGAGTGGGATGAAACCGCCGATTCACCAGAGGTGTTTCGTGATCGCGTGATTTCCTCAGTTAACGAACTCATTGAACGACACCCTGGAGAGAAAGTTGCAGTGGTCTGCCATGGTGGCGTGATCAATCAATATCTCGCGTATGTTCTGGGAATTTCAACGCAGATGGGCTTTTTCTACCCGCAGTACACCTCGATCCATCGTGTTGCCGCATCACGCTCGGGGGCCAAATCAATCGTCAGCATCAACGAGGCTTCACACCTTCGCTAAATGCTGGCTGGTTTATTTCTGTGGCAACATTGGGTAATGGCAATTGACATTTCGCAGGTGATTGACCTTGATCGGTATCCCATTCACGTAACTGGAGAAGCGCGAAGGCAATTAGTTGCCGATGTGCAAAAAGACGTTCGCTCTGTTGGTTGTGCAGTTATCAAGCAATTTGTAAAACCCAGTGCCATTCCCGCACTCGTTGCTGAGGGGGACAGAGTTGCGCACTTGGGTCATCGCAACTTCAATCGCACGAATCCATATTTCACCCAGTTGCCTCCCGATCTTCCCGACACACACCCTCTGCGGCGTTTCTACGATCGGTCAAACGCGTTTGTTCCAGCCGACAACTTCGGTGACGACAGCATTATCCGTGCAATGTATGAATGGCCGGCCTTTGCGCCGTTTATTCAAGAAGTTTTAGAAGAGCCATCGTTTTATCGGTATGCAGACGCACTTGCAGACGTAATCATCAACTTGGCCGAAGAAGGCAATGGCTTCCCGTGGCACTTCGATACCAATAACTACACCGTTACGTTGGCAATTCAGAATGCAGACGATGGTGGCGAGTTTGAATACAGCCCCAATCTGCGCACTCCAACGGATGAAAACTATGACGGTGTTGGTCGTGTGTTGGATGGTGATCAGACGCTCATCCACTCGTTGCACTTAGAGCCGGGCGATCTGCAGATTTTCAAAGGTCGCTACTCGTTGCATCGAGTGACACCACTGAGTGGGCCAACCATGCGTTACGTCGCCATTTTTAGTTTCACTGAAATGGAAGGCATCGTAGGCAGTCCAGAGCGCACCAAGCAGTTATATGGTCGGGTGCTTCCTATTCACCTAGAGCGCGCGGGCATGCGCGGCGACGCATTGGTGGATTAAATGGGTCGTCAGTACGTGCGCTCGGTTGCAGTGCTAGTAGCTGTGAGTTCGCTGTTGATTGTGCCCGGTGCGGCTGATGCATCGGCAGGCACAACATGCAAAGTGGTCGGCCAAACCAAGCAGGTCGTTACCAAGAAGAAGAAAACGCAGTATCTGATTTGTTCACGTTCGGGAAAAAGAAAAACATGGAAGGTGACCTCGGCAGCAGTCGGCACCAAAGCCACTGTTTTGAAAGCTGGTGGATTGCCATTTATTGATCTTGCGCTGTCAGTAAAGAATTACGCTGCCCAATGCGTGCTTGTGATGAAGGGCAATGAGGTGGTCGCCGAATGGAACTTCGGCAGCCATACGCCATCAACAAAAATATTTGTTGCCTCAGTGAGTAAGTCCTTTACAAGTGCACTCGTTGGAATCGCACAGAAAAAGCGATTGCTTAACATTGACGACAAGGCATCAAAGTTCATTACGGAATGGGCCGGAACAGCAAGTGAGTCGGTGACGATTCGTCATTTACTGGCAATGACATCCACGCGAAGTGAATTCAACCTTTTCAACTCGGTACAAGACGCCCGCGGACAGGCGATTTCTGATGCGCGTGGTGGTGCACGACATGCGAGTTCGCCAGGTCTTGCTTGGGCATATCACAATGCAAGCACGCAAGCACTCGAGCTCGTGCTGTCACGATCAACGGGTGAGTCGGTTTCGGCATTTGCGCAACGCGAGTTGTTCGCAAAACTTGGAATGACTACAACGATTGAGAAGGATTCAAAAGGCGTCGAGGCTGTGTTTGCTGGATTCATGTCGACATGTCGAGATGTCGGCAAACTTGCGCGTCTTTATTTGCAAGATGGCAGGTGGAACGGAGAACAAATCCTTAGTCAGGAGTATGTAGCTGATTCGCTTACGCCTCAGATCACGAGTACCTCGGTGAACGCCAGAATGAATGGTTCGTATGGGCTGCAGATTTGGCTCAATAGTGACAAGGGAACCTCGATTACGGTTGGACGTCAGGGGTCGCTGTATCCAAACTTGCCCACAGATGCTTTTCTTTTTCAAGGGGCTTGCCGTCAGTTTGGCGTTGGGATTCCCTCACAGGATTTAACCGTCGTCATGCTCAGGCCTGGTTGCGACACTATTGAGAAAGCATTTATTGATCAGTTGGATTCATCTCCAGCCACCGTTTTTATCAATCAATTGGGCAAAGCGGTTTCAACGCTTCGCCCGTAGACCAAGCACAACACCTACGCCAACCACTACAAATAACAAAAGCACGATAGAAGTATTGTTATCAGAGGGAGCGGACGACAGAGCAGGTGCAACAGTATCCGTCGTGTCCTCAGATACTTCAGACATTTCATACCAAGCCATGACACCCGCAACCCCAAGGTCACGGTTGTCAATATCTTCTACAGCCGTTCCGAACTGTTCTATCTGACCAATCGAAACAGTAAAGCGACCTGCCGCTTTGCCCTTAATCGTGACCTCATAAATACCACGTGAGGCCACTCCTTCAAATTGCAGTAAACGAACATAATTTGTTCCCGTATACGGCTCGGCAAATGTAACCCGCTCGGTTGGTTCCAAGGTGCTGATCCTTCCCGTTGGGTCGCGGACCTCAAGTGTGGGCAACAAATGACTTTTCAGTCGGTTCTCTGGCGCAAGATTGGGAATCAGGATTGATATGTACAGGGGATCATCCTGCTGAAACTGAACCCTAAATCCGCGCGTGTCTGCGGAGTCTTCTAGCGAGCCATACAGTGCGAAAGAAATTGTGCCATCCACCAGAAGAGGGCCACGTGCTGGTGTGGTTTGCTCCGACGTCAAGATAATCGGGTCGTGTGCGCGAGCAGCCGAGGCAGGCATCAACGCAAACAACACAACGAGCACGATGCCAACTTTTCTCATACCGTATTGTGCCTGTTTTTACTTGTGTCTGGTCATCATCCGACGGATAGCCCGCTGTAAAAATGATGTTCGATTTTCTGAAAACTGATCTGATGTGTTCTTAAATATGCCGCGCCATTCGGGAAGATTACTGGTATCGGCAACAATGTGCTTCATGATTCCTGGTATCACCGACTCATGCGTCTCCATTTCTGCTTCATAGTCGACAATATGTACTGAGTCCTGTCCGAACTGATTTCGATAAGCGGTGAGCAAAGAGTCATAATCGGCAAGCCACGAGTCGGGTTGAACATATGCAAATGAATCTGGGTTGTCGCTCAGTGCGAAACCATCTCGCATAAGGTGCTCTGCCCAGGACCGAAGATATTCATCTCGTTGGCGAAGCGTCACGACAATTGACACCTCGTGCTCGGATAGTAACTCTGCCAGTGCTGATAACTCCGACGGGTTGCGAAGGAACGAAAGCGTCTCGGATGCAATGACAAGCGTTTGGGAGGATCGTTTGAATTCGGTGAGAGTATGTTGCCGGACGTGGTGTTGCCAAGGCTCGGTGTTCCACTCAGGGATTCGGCGCATGGTTGGATATTGCTTCGAACCATCGGCGCAAAGCAGTGCAATCTCTCGATTGTTGTGAAACAGGCCCTGGTAGATATTGATGCCGTGTTCGACGGACAGCCGCTGACGGTGGATGCGTAACCAATGTTGAAACGAGGTGGTGCCGGTTTTATGGGTGCCAATGTGCAGGATTGCCTTTTTCGGCACGCGGTCCATGGCATAACAAGTTACTCACATCACGAGTTAGAAGGTTAGATAAGGTCATAACACACTTTTTTCTAGTGCACTTATGGCGCTATGATTATTCCGCAAACGCGAAATACAAGAACAATGAGACTTGGTTTCGTCGTTTGAACCGAGCCATTTCTGGCTTCTGGGGCTATAGCTCAATTGGTAGAGCGCTTGCATGGCATGCAAGAGGTCAGGGGTTCAATTCCCCTTAGCTCCACAACTATGGGGGAAAATTAATTCATGCTTGACGGTGCAGTGAGTCTTGAACATCTCAATAAACAGTTCGGTGAACGTGCAGTTGTCAATGATGTCAACTTAGAGATTCACGCTGGCGAGTTTTTCTCATTGCTTGGCCCTTCGGGTTGTGGCAAGACCACCACATTGCGCATGATCGGCGGCTTTGAGCTTCCCGACTCGGGTCGCATCTTGATTGATGGTCGCGACGTTACGCACGATGAGCCAGAGACTCGACCACTGAATACAGTGTTCCAGAGTTATGCATTGTTTCCACACCTGAACGTGTTTGACAACGTGGCTTTTGGATTGCGCTTTGAAAAACCAGGCTCGGTGTCAAAGAAGTCGTAAAGAGCGCGTCATGGAAGCGCTCGAACTTGTTGCGCTTGGGTCATTTAGCGAGCGCCGCGTTCCGCAGTTGTCTGGTGGAGAACAGCAACGTGTTGCGTTGGCCCGTGCATTAGTGCTTGAGCC
>LIAZ01000077.1 GCA_001438985.1 Acidimicrobium sp. BACL17 MAG-120823-bin42
GGTATTACCGAAATTGCTAATTCGTTTCCTGGGTATGACAGTGCGATACCGCCAGAGGCAGCAACGATGGCGCAGGTGTTGCGCATGTCGGGATACGCAACTTCGGTGTTTGGTAAGTGGCACCTTGCGCCCTCGTGGGAGCAAAGCCCAGCTGGTCCGTTCGATCGGTGGCCAACAGGGCTTGGTTTCGACAAGTTCTACGGGATCATCGGCGCAGAGTCTTCGCAGTGGGAACCTCCGGTTTACGACCAGACAACGCCAATTTCTCCACACGTTGGCAACCCGGGTTATCACCTGACCGAAGATTTGGCAGATCAGACCATTGCATGGATCGAACGTCAGCAAGCATCACGCCCGAACCAGCCGTTCTTTACGTATTTTTCGACACCAGCATTGCACGCACCGCATCATGTTGCGCGCGAATGGATCGACAAGTTCACAGGTCAATTCGATGGTGGCTGGGATGTACTGCGCGAACAGATTTACGAGCGCCAGCTAAAACTCGGAGTCATTCCGCCCAATACGGCTCTCACAAAACGACCAGAACAAGTTCCTTCATGGAGCGATTATCCAGAGCGTTACCGACCCGTTGCTTCGCGACTCATGGAAACCTTTGCCGGGTTTCTTGCGCATACCGACGCACAGGTTGGGCGAGTAATTGATGCACTAGAGCGTCTGAACATCATGGACAACACGTTGGTGGTGTACATCACGGGTGACAACGGTGCCTCTGCCGAAGGAACGATTCATGGAGCATGGAGCGCACCATCGTTTCAAAATGGAGTGCCAGAAGACCCCGAGTGGTTGCTTGACCATATTGATGACTTTGGTACAGCAAAGTGCGAAAACCATTTCAATGTTGGCTGGGCATGGGCGCTTGACTCGCCATTCCAGTGGATGAAGCAAGTTGCTTCTCACTTTGGTGGAACTCGCAATGCAATGGCGCTCAGTTGGCCAAAGAAGATTCGTGATGCTGGTGGTCTTCGTCAACAGTTTCATCATGTGATTGACCTTGTGCCAACGATTTATGAACTCGTAGGTATCGAAGCCCCGACGCATGTCAACGGCATTGAGCAAATGCCAATTCATGGAACGTCAATGGCGTATTCGTTTGACAATGCAAGTGCACCAAGCACGCATACCACTCAGTATTTTGAGATTCTGGGCAATCGCGCCATCTATCACGAGGGTTGGATGGCTTCATGTTTCCACGGTCGTTTGCCATGGATCCGCTTGCAGGGTCTTGATTTCGACGGCCCGCAAGAAGTGTGGGAGTTGTACAACATCAGCGAAGATTTCTCACAAGCTGTGAATCTTGCAGATCAGTTCCCTGAGAAACTTGCCGAATTGCAAGAGCTGTTCCACCAGAACGCAATTCAGTACGACATCTATCCATTGCGTGATGCGGGTTCGCCACGCAACGGCGACTTCGCAGTGCCGCATTCACTCGATGGAATAAGCAAAGTGACATACACGCGAGCACATGTGCGCATGCCCGAGAGCTCAGTGATAAATGTGAAGAACTGCTCGTGGAAAATGACAGCAGAAGTTGTTGTTCCAGCAGGCGGGGCGCAGGGAGTGATTGCGTGTCAGGGCGGAAACATGGCGGGTTGGTCGTTGTATATAGATGAGACGGGAATACCTACGTATCACTACAACTGGTTTGGTCATGTGCATTCGGTTGTGAGTGACACTCAAGCGCTAAAACCTGGACGTCATGAGATTGTCGTTGATTTCGTTTATGACGGTGGCTTTGGCGCAGGTGGAGTTGCGACGTTGTACGTCGATGATCGCGAAGCAGGAAGTGTACGCATTGATAAAACTGTGCCGCTCGTGTATTCGATGAGTGGAGAGACATTTGATATTGGCGTGGATACCGGGTCGCCAGTGGGCAACTATCCACATTTGTTCACATGCACTGCCGACATTGTGGGTGTGACGATTGAACGACTTAATGAACCAAGTGCAGCGACCAAACAAAAAATGCGCGAAGGCGAGTTTCGCGCCAGTATCAGTACTCAGTAATTGCTACATCAACTACGAAGTTGTTATTCCTTGGGCTTCCGCTTCTGCAGCAATAGTCAGCCAATGTTCCTCTGCTGCATCAACGGTTTGTTGGGCGAGTGCAAGTTCTGCACTCACTCGTGCCAGTTCAACGTGGTCGTTGCCTACCGAAGATAATTCACGTTCCAGTTTCTGCAATTTTTCGGTTGCTTGTGCAAGTGTTTTTTCGGTTTGTCCTAACAAGCGGCGCAATGTGCTTGGGCTTTTTGCTGGCTTCACCTTTGTTGGTTGCACCGAATCGATCGCAGGAGCGGATTTCAATTTTGGTGCAGTTTGATTGGTGGATTGGCTCCCACGTTGTTTCAGCCAGCCGGCAATACCGCCAATTACCTGGCGCGTTCCACCATCGCCGTCAAGCGCCAAGACATCAATAACAGTGCGGTCGAGGAACACGCGGTCGTGGCTGACCACCACCACAATGCCTGGCCAATCGTCGAGGTATTCCTCGAGGGCGCGCAACGTATCAAGGTCGAGATCGTTCGTCGGTTCGTCCAACATCAACACGTTTGGTTGCTCAATGAGTGTGAGTAACAATTGCAAACGACGTCGTTCGCCACCCGAAAGTGTTGACAACGGTGCGAACTGCGAATCACCATCAAACCAAAAACGCTTCATCAGGTTGATGTCTTCAACTGATGGGTTTCCTTTGTCGCCCATAACGGCTTCGCGCACGGTTTGTGACAAATTCAGTTCGCGACCAAGTTGGTCGTAGTAGCCAATCTTTACCGTGCCGCCAACATCAACATGGCCACCAGTTGGCTTCAAGCGGCCAGCAATGAGATCGAGCAGTGTGCTCTTTCCGGCACCGTTCGGACCAACGATGCCCAAACGATCGCCAGGTTCAAGTGTGTAATCAAATGCATGGAGTACTTCATGCTCGGCAGACTTTGCCGATGCAGGCCACGAAAATGCAATGCCTTGTAATTCAATACCTTTTGAACCGAGTCGCTGACTGCCAAGCGACAAACCAAGTTCGCCTTGACGTGCAGGGCCATCTGCTTTGCGCGATACCAACTCTTTTGCGGCGTCCATACGTGCTTTTGGTTTTGTCGTTCGTGCAGGGGCGCCGCGGCGCAACCATGCAAGTTCGGTGCGCGCAAGATTTTTGCGCACTTGTTCGGCAGTGGCAGCGCGTTCTTCACGCTCAATTCGCCCTGCGAGGTATGCCGCGTAACCAGATCCAGCAGTTTTGCTTGTGGGCACGTGCATATATGCAGATCCACGATCAATTTCGAGAACTTTGTTGGTCACTCTGTCAAGCACGTGGCGATCATGTGTGACGAGCAATAATCCGCCGCGATATTGCGCGAGCCATTCTTCCAAATACGAAATCGCATCAAGGTCTAAGTGGTTAGTTGGCTCGTCCAGAATGAGTGCATCCCACTCGTTCACCAGCAACTGGGCAAGTGCGACACGCTTTTGTTGACCACCGGAAAGCTCGTCGGTTCGTGCATCAAGCAACCCAGACATTCCCAACTTGTCGAGCATGGCCTCGCCTCGCCAGTCTTCACCGACTGCCTCGCGAACTGTGCCGGCGGGAAGCACGGGTTGTTGAGCAAGAATGCCGACTCGGGCATTGCGTCCGCGATGGACTACTCCGTTATCAGGAGAGTATTCACCGCTCAGGATTCGCAACAGAGTGCTTTTCCCGCACCCATTTAAGCCAACAATGCCAATTCGATCACCTTCAGAAACCGTGAGAGAGATATTGGTGAAAAGTGGTCGGTTTGGTCGTGATGCAGAGAGCTTTTGGGCATCAATCACGATCACGACAAGCAAGGCTACGGGCGTTTACTGATGATCGGGTATGTGGCTACCATTTAGCCATGTCTACAGCGCAACTTCGTGAGTCTTTGAAACAACGAGCATGTGAGTCCATTGACAAGATGAAACATGATCTTGTTGGGGTTAGCCACGACATTCACGCACATCCTGAAGAGAATTTTGAAGAACACTTTGCACATAAGCGTCTGACTGATGCAATTGGTGACAATAAGTTGGATGTCACTCGCAAGGCGTACGACATTGACACAGCATTTGATGTTGCAGTTGGTTCAAAGGGAACCACCGTTGCCGTGTTGTGCGAATACGACGCATTGCCCGGAATTGGACATGCTTGCGGACACAACATCATCGCGGCTGCTGGGCTAGGTGCAGGTCTTGCACTTGCCGGATTGGCAGAAGAAGCCGGTGGCAGGTTGCGTTTGATGGGTACGCCAGCCGAAGAAGGCGGCGGCGGAAAAATTGAAATGGCTCGCAAGGGCGCCTTCGTTGGTGTTGATGCGGCCATGATGATTCACCCATCAGACCGAGAACTTGCGCGAATGAATGCCATTGCGATTCAGCACTGTTTGGCGAAATACACCGGTGAAGCAGCACACGCTGCCGTATCTCCTCACTTGGGTAGGAATGCACTTGACGCAGCAGTGCTTGGGTACATGAATATCGCGGCACTGCGTCAGCACATTTTGCCCACCGAGCGCATTCACGGAATCTTTTTGAAAGGTGGTGAGAAGCCAAACATCGTTCCTCGTGAAGCAGAGATGGATTGGTACGCTCGCTCAAACACCATCGAGACCTTGCAACCGCTAAAGGAACGTGTAGGTGCTTGTCTGCATGGTGGCGCACATGCTGCTGGTTGTCATGTTGAATTGGAATGGCAACCAAACCCATTCGCCGACATTGTTGACAACATTCCGTTGCTTGCTGCATATGTTGAAAACTCGGCAAAGTTTGGCCGCATGCTGACAACTGAATACATGGCAGGAACAGGTGGTGGCTCTACCGATATGGGCAACATCAGTTATCTGACTCCATCAATTCATCCGATGATTGCCGTTGCGCCAGAAGGTGTATCGCTGCACACTCCAGAATTTGCCGATTACGCCACAAACGAAGATGCCACCCGCGCAATCTTGGATGGCGCAAAGATCATGGCAATGACCGCAATTGATGTGTGGACGAACGACCAACTTGTTGCTGAAATGCGTGAAGCATTCGGCGATGGCTTCGTGCCTGAGGGTGTGCTTTAGTCGCGAGTGAGTGGCTTGGCCAGGCGTAAGCCTGCCAGTTTGTCTGGTTCGCTCAGACCAGCCATTGCAATTTCATAATCGGGCAGTGCGTACACTTCGCCGTCATCAGTAATCATGATGTAGCGGTCGAACTGTGCAAGGAATGTGCGGTCGTGGCTTACTGCTACGACTGTTCCCTCGAAACCATCGAGCGCCTTTTCGAGTGCCTCAGATGATTCGATATCTAAGTTGTCTGTTGGCTCATCAAGTAGCAACACGTTGTGTCCTTCTATTTCAAGACGCAGAATCTCAAGTCGAGCTTTCTGGCCACCGGACAACGTTTCAAACTTTTGGCGGGCATTGTTGCGCAGGCCGTAACGAGCCAGAGTTTTCATGGCTTTTTCTTCTTCGGAAATGCGATCAAGCACGATGTCAACACATTCTCTGCCAAGAAAGTCGGGCCGGTTGTTTACTTGGGTAAACACGCCAACTGACGTGCGCGGGCCAAATGTGATCTGGCCGGTAGTTGGCTGATTTTCTCCACTGAGCACTTTAAGTAGGTGTGTCTTCCCAGTTCCGTTTGGACCAATGAGCCCAACGCGTTCGCCATGGTGGATTTCTTCGCTAAACGGCAGAAACAGATTGTTGATTGCAAGTTTTTCGAGCTTTGCTACTCGCCGCGCAGCATCGGCACCGCGCAGTCGAACAAAAATTTGTTGATCGGCAACGGGTGGCGGTGGAGGACCAGCAGCGACAAACTTCTCCCAGCGAGTCTCTGCGCCATTTGCTTTGGTTGCATTCTTG
>LIAZ01000078.1 GCA_001438985.1 Acidimicrobium sp. BACL17 MAG-120823-bin42
CGGCCAACACTCGCCCGTCTAGTTCATCATTGGCTGTGAATGCTCCACCACCTTGAAGAACTATTTGCTGTGCCATTACTGCCGAAGATACCACTTTTACTCAACGACGAGACGCGAGAGATCATTCAATTCCTCCTCGGATACGCCCAGCGACCGAACATAATTTCGCACAGAGCCATGCGCTGCAACCAAGTCGTTCAGTATGACTTGCATGGCTTGAGGTTCTGCTGCCAAATACACAGGATTGATTGAGGTCCAACGTGCAGCCGTCTCAACGTGATGCTGTTGCGCCCAGACAATCGTGCGTTCAATTGCTTGCTTGGTTAATCCATAGTCACCACAAATGATTTCATCGCTTACGCCAACTGAGGAAAGGATGAGCGCCGCAAGAATTCCAGTGCGATCTTTCCCTGCTGCACAATGAAACACTGCTGGAACATTTGCTTGATTACTGAGAATCCGAATTGCAAGTGCAAACTTGTCTGGTCCAATTGCCAAAAGATCGCGATATCCCCACACCAAGAAATCAACGGGGTCATCAATCTGCGGAGTTTCCTTTGAGTCGGACCACGTGGCATCAACGATTGACACATGATGAAAGTCAACATCAATCGTCTCGAGTGGGAAAATTCCTTGCTCCCGCTGTTCTCGTTTCGTGCGCAGGTCGATAACAGACTTCAAATTCAGACTCTGAACAATTCGGATGTCCGAGTCACCCCTCAGACGATGGAGCCCGTCTGAACGAAACAGAGTGCGCCACTTCGTTACGCGACCATCGCTCGTTGGATATCCCCCTAAATCACGAAAATTATGGACTCTCTCCATATCTATTCGGCGGTCGGGATGTTCGATTTCGGCCTGAAATGGGTATGTAGACATTGCAATAAACCTAGTGACAACCAGTAACGATGGGTCGTCATTGGGGTTACCAGTTGGTAAACAACCTCCCAACATGAGTACGGTTTCCAACCATGACTTCTCAACAAATTCAACGTGTCGGTGTGTGCGGTTCCGGAATCATGGGGGCTGGACTTGCCGAAGTCGTGGCTCGCGCAGGTGTCGATGTAGTCGTTCGCTCACGAACACTTGATGGTGCAAAACAAATGCTGACGACAATCGAAAAGAACTTAGACAAGCAGGTTGCAAAAGAGAAGATGACGGTTGAGCAACGCAATGAAGTGTTGTCGCATATTCAAATTACTGATTCCTTGCAGGATCTTGCCCAATGTGACCTCGTTATTGAATCAATTATTGAGGAGCTCGCACCAAAACAAGCACTGTTTAAAGAACTGGATGCAATCGTCAAAGCCGACGCCATTCTGGCAACAAACACCAGCACACTCGCTGTAGTCAAGATGGCACAAGCAACTAACCGCCCAGACAAAGTATGTGGCATCCATTTTTTCAATCCAGCAGTACTCATGCCACTCGTCGAAGTTATTCGCCCAGTCACTGCAAGCGACTCAACCATTGAACGGGCAAATGAATTTGTTGCGCTGTGTAAAAAAGACCCCGTGCAGGTGCTCGACCGTGCTGGATTCATTGTTAATGCATTGCTCTTTCCGTACCTCAATAACGCAGTAAAAATGCTGGAGGCTGGCACAGCCAACATGGAAGATATTGATACCGCGATGAAGGGCGGTTGTAATTTCCCAATGGGCCCATTTGCGTTGCTCGACCTTGTTGGTTTGGATACTTCTGTTTCTATTCTTGATGCGCTGTACGCGGAATTTAAGGACGAAAACTTTGTTCCTGCAAAGACTCTGCGCGATTTGTTGGCCGCAGGAAAACTTGGACGCAAGACCAAACAAGGGTTCTTTAGCTACTAATCACAATGTGGGACGACATTCCGCAGCCACTTGCAGATTGTCGTTGGCAATTTCCCTCACCTAGTGAATGGCCAAATAGCGACCTTGTTGGTCGTGGAGCAGACCTTCGCCCAGAAACACTTATCCGCGCATACATGAGTGGAATTTTTCCCATGACTTCGCAGCGCGCACGAAGTGAAGATGACATTGCGTGGTGGTCTCCGTTACAGCGCGGAATCATTCCACTTAACGGGCTGCACGTGTCACGCTCAATGCGTCGAAGCAGCCGTGAATACCACGTCAAGATTGACACGTGTTTTGAGCAAATAATGCGTGGATGTGCATCACGCAAACGGCCCGGTGGATGGATCAATGAGTCATTCATCGATGCGTACCTTGAACTCCACAACCTGGGGTGGGCCCACAGCATTGAAATCTTTAACGAAGAAGGCACACTCGTTGGTGGCCTCTATGGTGTTCGTGTTGGTCGTCTGTTTGCTGGCGAGTCAATGTTTCACCTGGCGCGTGATGCATCAAAAGTTGCTCTCATGCACCTTATTGACATCATGATCACAAGCAACATGACACTCCTTGATGTTCAATGGCTTACTCCCCATCTTGAGTCACTTGGAGCACATGAGATACGGCGTTCTGACTACCTCGGTCGCCTTTCCGAGGCCCTCAACCCGTAACCTTGACCCATGGCAAATCGCCGAGATGAACCCTGGTTGATGCGGACCTACTCGGGTCACTCCACAGCAGCCGCATCAAACGCCCTCTACCGAACCAACCTGGCCAAGGGTCAAACTGGGCTTTCGATTGCTTTCGACCTTCCTACGCAAACTGGCTACGACCCTGATCATATTTTGGCTCGTGGCGAAGTTGGCAAGGTTGGGGTTCCTGTTGCGCACCTCGGTCATGTGCGAACACTGCTGGATGGAATACCACCAGCAGAGATGAACACCTCGATGACGATCAATGCGCCGGCAGCTTGGCTGCTTGCGCTGTACGTAGCAAACGCACAGGAACAAGGTGCGGTGACTGCTCAACTTCGTGGCACGACCCAAAATGACATTCTGAAGGAGTACCTATCACGAGGGACATTCATCTTCCCTCCCGCTGCATCGCGTCGAATCATTGTCGACATGATCGTGTGGTGCTCACAACATGCACCGAAGTGGAACCCAATGAATGTTTGCTCATACCACTTGCAAGAAGTTGGTGCAACACCCGTTCAAGAGATTGCATTTTCGCTCGCCAACGCAATTGACATTCTTGATGCTGTTCGTGCTAGCGGGAAAATCAGTGATGAACAGTTTCCACAAGTGTTTTCTTCAATCTCGTTCTTTGTCAATGCTGGAATTCGATTTATTGAAGAAGTCTGCAAAATGCGTGCGTTCACCGAGTTATGGGAACGTATTGGCCAAGAACGCTATGGCATCACCGATGAGCGTGCCTTGCGTTTTCGCTATGGAGTCCAAGTCAACTCACTTGGCCTGACTGAAGCACAACCCGAGAACAACATCCAGCGCATCGTTCTCGAAATGCTTGCCGTCACATTGTCAAAATCGGCACGTGCTCGAAGCGTTCAACTCCCAGCATGGAATGAAGCGCTTGGCTTGCCACGACCATGGGACCAACAGTGGTCATTGCGTATGCAGCAGGTGCTTGCATTTGAAACTGACCTTCTTGAGTATGAAGACATCTTTAGTGGTTCACATGTGATTGAGGCACGCACAGCCGAGCTCCGTGATGCTGCATGGCAAGAGATGAATGAAATTCTTGATCTTGGTGGTGCATTTGAAGCAGTTGACTCCCTAAAAGGTCGACTCGTCTCATCAATGGCAGAACGTGCCCGCCGAATTGAGTCAGGTGATCAAGTTGTTGTTGGAGTAAATCGATTTACCGAATCAACCGACTCTCCCCTTAGCGGAGCAGACAATATTTTGGTTGTCGATCATCGTGTTGAACAGCAAATGGTTGATGACGTCGTCGCATGGCGATCACAGCGCAATCAACAGGCAGTCGATACTGCCCTTGCAAAACTTCGCTCTGCAGCCGAATCAGACGCAAACCTCATGGAGCCATCAATTGAACTTGCGATGGCTGGCGGTACAACAGGAGAATGGGGCGACGTGTTGCGCCAAGTCTTTGGCGAATACCGCGCACCAACTGGTGTCGGTGCCGCTGCAGGTCGGCGAACCAGTGAATTGGCAGATGTTGCCCAATTCGTTCGCACCATTCCAGGTGGTCCCCCAAAATTCCTCGTCGCAAAACCCGGCCTTGATGGGCACTCAAGCGGTGCAGAACAAATTGCTGTTGCGGCACGCGACTCGGGAATGGAAGTGGTGTATTCCGGTATCCGCCTTACGCCCGCACAAATTGCAGCATCAGCACGCGACGAGGATCCTGATGTCATCGGCTTGTCAATTCTTTCCGGTTCACATCTTCAACTTGTTCCCGACGTGATTGCTCTGCTCGCCCAAGAAGGCGTAAGTGCGCCGGTCATTCTTGGTGGAATCATTCCTGAATCCGATCGGGAAGGATTACTTGCTGCAGGTGTCGCCGCGATTTACACACCGAAAGACTTTGACATCGCACGCATCATGAACGATGTCGCGCACATTGCAGCTCGTTATCGCGCAACTCAGCAGTAAGTATCTATGGCAACATTGTTGTCGGTGATGCAACAGGAATGAATCCGCTTGCGGCAGGCAGCTGTAACACTTGACCAGCATTCACGCGATCAGGGTTCGTGATGTTATTCAATGCCATTAACTCGGCCATGTTCAACCCAAAACGTTCTGAAATTCCAAAAATTGAGTCACCAGGCATCACGGTGTAATACACAGGCTCGGTGTACACCGTTGTAGTTGATGCAGGAACAGTTGACTCAATCGTGGTGACAGCAGGTTCTGATTCGGTACCGCCTTGACGAGAGAGCAACACTGCCAACAAACCGCTGATCAGTGAAATAGCGAGAAGTGACCATTGGAGTCTTCCTCGCAGATACATCATGAGTATGTTACGCCGAGCAACCTAACCTTTAGGGCATGCGAGTGCTTGCCGCGGTTGACAAATTTCGAGGTACCGCGACCGCATCGCAAGTTGCTGCCGCGATCGGACATGCGTGTTGGGAAACTGGACATGAGTGCATTGAAGTACCCATCGCCGATGGTGGAGAGGGCACTCTCGACGTGCTCGGTGGACCAAATCGCACCAGTCGTGTCACCAACCCGCTCGGCAAGCCAGTAGACGCACAATGGCGCCTGTCGCGCGATGTTGCTGTGATCGAAATGGCCCGTGCATCAGGACTATCTCTTGTTGGTGGAAAAGCTAAAAACGATGTCATCGCGGCGTCCACGATTGGGACAGGTGAACTTATCGATACTGCACTCAATGACGGTGCAAAACGCATCATCGTGTGTGTCGGAGGATCGGCAACAGTAGATGGCGGACTCGGTGCAGTGCGGGCAATTCGTTCTCCTGCCCGCCTTCATGGCGTGGAGTTTTTCGTTGCCTGTGATGTGCGGACCAGATTTACCGACGCAGCGAGGCTTTTCGGTGCACAAAAAGGGGCATCGCCGGCACACATTGACTTTTTAACTGCACGATTGCATGCACTCGTTCAAACGTATCGCGATGAGTTCGGGGTTGACGTTTCAGATCTGGAAGGTGCTGGAGCAGCAGGCGGACTTGCAGGCGGGCTCGCCGCGTTAGGAGCAAACCTGGTTCCTGGGTTTGATCTTGTCGCCGATGAAGTTGGCCTTCATGAACTGATCAACACATGTGATGTCGTTATTACTGGCGAAGGCTTTGTTGACGAGGAAAGTTTCGATGGAAAAGTGGTGGGAGGTGTGCAGCACCTTGCCACTCGCGCTGGAAAACCCGTTGCGGCGATCTGTGGAGACGCACAACCAGAGCAACGATCACGGCTTGAGATCGTCAGCCTGGTGGAAAGCTTTGGTGAAGACGCGGCATTCAATCAGACGCTCACCAGTATTGAACGTGGGGCAGCACTGCTACTGAAAAAGTTTGCTCGCTAAATCAGCC
>LIAZ01000079.1 GCA_001438985.1 Acidimicrobium sp. BACL17 MAG-120823-bin42
AATTGTTGCATCGGGCTTGCTTGTCGACGACGTGCGGCGAATTATTGCTGTTGCACTAGACGAAGATTTGCATCATGGTCCTGATGTCACCACCAACTCGACTGTTCCGCCAGAGCAACGCAGTAGAGGAGTGCTTGCGACTCGCCAGATTGGTTGTGTTGCGGGTATTGCAGTTGCGGGCGCGGTGTTTGAGATGGTGTGTGGTGCACAGCACGTGACATTTGATGTGTTGGTGGCAGACGGGCAGCGCGTGACTCCTGGAACTCGAATTGCCACGGTCGAAGGCCCAACTCGTGGGTTGCTCACTGCAGAGCGAACCGCGCTCAATCTGCTTGGCCACCTATCGGGTGTGGCTACAGCAACGAGCCAATGGGCTGATGCAATTGCCTCGACAAAAGCCAAGGTTCGCGATACTCGCAAAACCACTCCAGGTCTGCGCGCGTTAGAAAAATATGCTGTGCGTTGCGGTGGCGGAGTCAATCACCGCATGTCGCTTTCGGATGCGGCATTGGTAAAAGACAACCATATTGTTGCTGCGGGAGGAGTTGCAGAAGCATTTGCTGCCGTGCGCTCGACTGTGCCAAACATTGTGCTGGAAATTGAAGTTGATTCGATTGACCAGTTGCGCACCGCATTGTTGGCCGGTGCAGATTTGGTGTTGCTCGACAACATGTCGCCTGATGTACTGCGCGAGGCAGTGGCAGTTGCGCAGAATCATTTAGAACGTACGGGTCACCCTGTCATTCTTGAAGCCAGTGGCGGGCTCACTCTTGACAACGCGCAAAGCGTTGCGGCTACGGGGGTTGATTACATTTCGGTTGGGGCACTGACTCATTCGGCCAAAGTGCTCGATATCGGTCTCGATCTCGAAACCATCGTTGACTAACTCTGCAGTGCGCGCTCCTGCACGCTGAGGCAGGCGGCAATCAATTTTGGTACGTACGTCCGTTGCTCTGCATAAATTGCGTTATGACCGCCATCAACCAGATGCACATCAACATCTTGGAGTAGATCAAGCAATCGTTGCTGACGTTCGGGGGGCACAACTTGATCTTGCGTAGTGATCACGACAGATGTTGGGACATCGACTCCGGGCAACCATTGCAACGAATTGAAGCTTCCGATTTCTTTGCCGGCTTCAAGAATTTGTCGCCAATCGTGCCCAGCCATTTGCTCAATGGCCCACGAGTCCATGCCTTCAGTTTTGCGTTGCAGGTAAATCTGTTCGGTGAACCAATCGACGGTTTGTTTCGGTGCGAGTCGGGCAAGTGTGGCCAAGCCGGTGATGCCAATAAAGCCAACACGTTCTTCGCGAGATTTTGCAAACACTGGTGCAGTGCTGCACAACACCAAACCATCTACGCGGTCGCTATGACGTTGCCACACAAGTTGCGCAATCGTTCCGCCCATCGAGTATCCAACAGGAATGAATGTATTGACACCAAGCGCATCGGCCAATGCCGCAACATCGTCGGCACAGTCAGACAAACGAAACGATCGACGTGAGCGAATACCTTGTCCATGGCCTCGCTGATCCAGCGCAACCACATTGAAGTGTTTGCCTAACTCTTCAAAGCACGTAAACCAATTGAGATCTGCAGTTGCTGTCCAACCATGAAGCAGGATGAGTGTCGGTGCATTCGCTGGGCCTTGCACTTCGCGGATAAAGGTTTGTCCGCGATCGGGAATGTCAATGAGACGTCCTGGGGGAAGGGCCATGTTCTCCGGATTACTTCTGTGCTTTGGCTGACAACACGGTGACTTTGAGTTTTGCGTTTGGTGCTTCGTAGGTAACCACGTCACCTACTTTTGCGCCGAGTAATGCAGAACCGAGAGGCGATGAAGGGCTCATCACGCTGACTTCATCGCTGTCGGGTCTTTCTTCGACATGTCCAATGAGGTATGACTCGGCAGCACTGTCTGGGTCGCCTTCGTACACAATGGCGACAATTGAACCAAGACCAACGACACCGTCGGCAGGGGCAGTGACCACTTCGACGTCATCGAGGATGGACTCGATCTGGCGGATTCGGCCTTCCATGTGACCCTGCTCATCTTTGGCAGCGTGGTAGTCGCCGTTTTCCTTGAGGTCGCCCAGTTCGCGGGCACGCTCAATTTTGTAGGCAACATCAATGCGTCCGCGGGTGGTGAGGTCGTCAAATTCGGCCTTCAGGCGGTCAAAAGCGGACTTGGAAAGTTGATGCTTAGCCATACGGCTCAAGGCTATCTGCGCAAATTGCACCCTACGATGGAGTATCACCATGTCAGCCAAATCATCATCAGCACATCGCATTGCAGTTATCGGTGGAGACGGAATCGGCCCCGAAGTCATCACTGAGGCTCTAAAAGTAGTGAAGGCTGCTGGAATCACTCTGCAGACCACCGATTTTGATTTAGGTGGTGCGCGTTACCTGCGCGATGGCGAAGTGTTGTCGGATGCCACGCTTGCCGAACTGCGCGGCTTTGATGCGATCTTGCTTGGTGCTGTCGGCACACCTGCCGTGCCACCGGGTGTGATCGAGCGCGGACTGTTGTTGAAGATGCGCTTCGAACTTGATTTGTACATCAACCAACGACCATTTGCGGGCGTTGCACCTGGCCATACGAAGTCACACGATTTTGTTGTCATTCGTGAAAACACCGAGGGCCCATATGTTGGCGAAGGTGGTGTGTTGCGTAAGGGAACGCCGTTGGAAGTTGCAACTCAGGGCAGTGTCAACACTGCACATGGCGTAGAGCGATGTGTGCGTTATGCATTCGAGCTTGCTGCACAACGCGAGCGTAAACATCTCACGCTCGTGCACAAAACCAACGTGCTTACGTTCGCGGGCGATTTGTGGCAACGCACGTTTAACAAAGTTGCTGAAGAGTTTCCACAAGTTGGCACTGCATACAACCATGTTGATGCTGCATGTATTTATTTTGTGCAAGACCCACAGCGCTACGACGTAATTGTGACCGACAATTTGTTCGGCGATATTTTGACCGACCTCGGAGGTGCGGTGAGTGGTGGAATTGGTGTTGCGTCATCGGCAAACCTCAACCCCAAGCGCACTGGCCCGTCAATGTTCGAACCAGTTCACGGTTCGGCACCCGACATTGTGGGTACCGGCAAGGCAAACCCCGTGGCGGCCATTTTGTCGGCAGCACACATGCTCGAATTCCTGGGCGAAACAGCCGGGGCAGCGGCTTTGCGTGCAGCCTGTGACCAACCAACCGCTGGCACTACCTCGCAGGTGGGCGACGAAATTGCAGCCCGCGTGGCAGGCAAGTAACGCTAAGTTTTATCAACGTTTGAAGAACAAGAGGACGTAATGCCAATTACCACCACACCGAAAATTTGGATGAACGGAACGCTTGTCGATTGGGACAAAGCACAAGTGCATGTGTTGACTCACACATTGCATTACGGCACCGGAGTGTTTGAAGGAATTCGTGCGTACGAGACTGACAAGGGCCCAGCAGTGTTCCGCCTTACCGAGCACATGCAGCGGTTCATTAACTCGGCAAAGATTTTGGCAATGCCAATGCCGTACACGCTTGAAGAACTTGTGCAAGCAGTAAAGGACACCGTTGCATCAACAGGCTTACCAGCGTGTTATATCCGCCCGCTCGCGTACTACGGATATGGTGAAATGGGACTCAACACCACGCCATGCAAAACCGAAGTGGCGATTGCGTGCTGGCCGTGGGGTGCATACCTTGGCGATGACGCCGTAGAAAAGGGCGTACGCATGAAGATCTCTTCATGGACGCGCCACGATCACAACACCATGCCGCCGGCAGCAAAAACAGTGGGCAATTATGTGAACTCGTCGTTAGCCAAGGTTGAAGCGCTGAATGCGGGCTATGACGAAGCGATCATGCTTGCACCAAACGGATTGGTTGCAGAGTGCACCGGCGAGAACTTGTTTGTAGTTCGCAACGGAATCATTTTGACTCCGCCAACATCGGCGGGTGCTCTTGAAGGCATCACACAAAACAGCGTCACCCGAATCGCACGGGATCTTGGCTATGACGTTCGCGTCGACAACATTGCACGCAGCGATTTGTACATTGCCGAAGAAATCTTTGCCTGTGGCACCGCTGCCGAAGTTGGCTCGGTCAGTTCGGTCGATGATCGGCCAGTGCCTTGCCCGGGACCCATCACGCGGGCAATCGCCAGCACGTATGCCAAGGCTGTGCGTGGGCAAGACCCGCGTTACTCCGGCTGGCTCGAATACGCGAAATAACAGTCGCGGGATTACACGGGAGTGACTTTTTGGGGGTTTCCCCCAGGGTTATCCACATACGTTTCCACATTCGGAGTCTCGTCCGCAGGGGTTTATCCACAGGTATCCCCACAGGTATTTTGGGCAGGGGTTGGCGAACGCACAATCTGGCGTCAGACTAGAGACGTGAATCAGTACGGAGCACCCACCGCCAGCACTGCAATCATCATTATTCGTTAGGCGTGCGTCACCCGACGTACGCCCAAGCCGCCCAACTGGGCGGCTTTTTTCATCCCCAAAACCAGACAGCAGAGAAGAGCCACAGATGACACAGCAACAACTCGTAGAAGTGTTTGACACCACGTTGCGCGACGGCATGCAGGTGGAAGGCGTTTCGGCCAGTGTTGAAGACAAGTTACGCATTGCCGAACAACTCGATTATTTGGGCGTGCATTTCATTGAAGGTGGATGGCCCGGCGCAAACCCGAAGGACATCGAGTTCTTTGCTCGCGCCAAGAACGAATTATCGCTAACAACGTCAGAGTTGGTTGCCTTTGGATCGACACGTCGTCCGATGGGCAAAGTAGATGATGATGCGACGCTGCGCAACTTGATTGATGCACAAACAGGCGCGGTATGCATCGTGGCAAAAGCATGGGACTACCACGTTGAACATGCTCTACAGACAACGCTTGCCGAAGGAATTGCAATGGTGTCTGACTCGGTGAAGTACCTGACAGCCAATGACCGTCGCGTGTTGGTTGACATGGAGCATTTCTTTGACGGCTTTGCGTCAAACCAAGAGTTTTCACTCCGCGTGTTGGAAGCAGCGATCATGGGCGGTGCGACGCATCTGGTGTTGTGTGACACCAATGGTGGATCGTTGCCCCACGATGTCATGCGCATCGTGAGCGAAGTACAACGACACATCGGAACCGATGCAACTATCGGAATCCATTGCCATGATGACACGGGTTGCGCAGTTGCCAACTCGCTTGCTGCAGTGCAAAGCGGTGCTCGTCACGTACAAGGAACATTGAATGGTCTTGGTGAGCGAACGGGAAACACCAATCTCACCACCGTGATTCCAAACTTGCAGTTGAAGATGGGATTTGATTGCTTGCCAGAAGCGCGATTGGAGCGCCTCACTGCGGTGAGCAATTTTGTTGCCGAAGTGTTGAACCGTCCGCTCAATCCGCAAGCGCCATATGTTGGTGCATCGGCTTTTGCCCACAAGGCTGGCTTGCATGTGTCTGCAATATCGCGTGCAAAGGATGCCTACGAGCACATCGCACCCGAATTGGTTGGCAATGGAACACGCTTTTTGGTCAGTGAAATGGCGGGTCGTGCAACGATCACCATGAAGGCTGAAGAACTGGGCCTCACGATGGATGGCCCAGCAGTTAACCAAGTAATTGATGATCTCAAGCGCCTTGAGCACGAGGGATATCACTTTGAAGCAGCAGATGCTTCGCTTGAATTGCTGATGCGTCGTGCAACTGGCTGGCAGCAAAACTTTTTCAACGTCGAGTCGATGCGCGTGATTACTGATGAGTCGTCTGCTGGGTCATTTACCACTGAAGCAACGGTAAAGGTATGGATCGGTGATCATCGTGAGGTGCGCGTTG
>LIAZ01000080.1 GCA_001438985.1 Acidimicrobium sp. BACL17 MAG-120823-bin42
GTTTGCGTATGCACCTTGTTCTTGCCAATGTGCAACGCAATCACATCAGGAGTGTCGGTGTTCAACTGCGCGAACACGTCTGGCTGCACATGCATGCCAGCACCAACAAGCGCGGTTGCAGCAGCGCCTGTTAGTTGCACGCCTTCGCCGCCTTCAACGGTTGTCGTCAGCTTGCCATTAGCAAACTTCGACATGTCGAGTTCGTTAATGCGGCTATAGCGCCAAATCTCTTCTTCTGTGCTGGGGAGTGCAAGTGCGGTGGTCATTTATCTTTCTTCTTTTTCTTATCGCGAAGTTTCTTCTTGTTTTTGCGCTTGTCGTTCATGTCGGCAACCACTTCGCCAAACACAGCATTGATAATCGCCTCGGCTTCGTCCAAGCACTGCCGCTGCAGTTCCGTCGTCCAAACTTGCTGGCGCTACAGGAGTTGCTGGAGGAACAAGCGAGCCATGAGCCCAGGCAACGTCGGCCATGCGGGGCTCATACTTTTCGCAATTGTCTGGGCAACGCCATGGTGCATCTGGCGCTAAGTCAAGGTTGCACTTTCGAACTGTGTCACCGCTTGGATATGTGCGGCTTTCAAAGTTCTTGCACTCCGACCTCATGGACATAACTTCAGTATCTCGGTGAAAAGCTGGTGTTACTCAGCCAACCGAGCCTTCCATTTGCAATTCGATGAGGCGGCTCCACTCGACGGCGTATTCCATTGGCAATGTACGGGTTACGGGCTCGATAAAGCCGTTCACCACCATGCCCATTGCCTGTTCTTGCGTGAGGCCACGGCTCATCAAATAGAACAACTGCTCATCAGCAATTTTGGACACGGTTGCTTCGTGACCAATTTGTGCATCGCGCTCGCCCACTTCCATATATGGGAAGGTGCGGCTTTCTGATTGATCGTCCAGGATGAGCGCGTCGCACTGCACGTGGCTCTTGCAATTGGTTGCGCCTTCTTCAATGCGCACGAGTCCGCGGTACGTGGTGATGCCCGAATCTTTGGAAATGGACTTCGACACAATCTTTGATGATGTCTCTGGTGCAGCGTGCACCATCTTTGCGCCAGCATCTTGATGTTGGCCGGCGCCTGCATAAGCAACCGACAACACTTCACCCGTTGCTTTTGGTCCCATGAGATACACGCTTGGGTACTTCATGGTCAGTTTGGAACCGATGTTGCCATCGATCCATTCCATGTGGCCTTCTGCTTCAACACGTGCACGCTTAGTAACCAAGTTGTACACGTTTGGCGACCAGTTCTGAATAGTGGTGTACGTAACGTGCGCGCTTGGCTTGACGAAATTTCTACAACAGCAGAGTGCAACGAGTCATTCGTATACACCGGTGCAGAGCAACCTTCGATGTAGTGAACCTTTGAACCTTCGTCGGCAATAATGAGCGTGCGCTCAAACTGACCGGCGTTTTCGCTGTTAATGCGGAAGTACGCCTGCAGTGGCATTTCACATTCCACGCCTGGTGGAACATAAATGAACGAGCCGCCCGACCACACCGATGTGTTGAGCGCACTGAACTTGTTGTCGCCCATTGGAATGACTGAACCGAAGTACTGCTTCACCAAGTCTGGGTATTCGCGAAGCGCGGTGTCCATGTCACAGAACAAGATGCCCTGCTCTTCCAGCTCAATACGGTTGCGGTGATACACCACTTCCGAGTCGTACTGCGATGTAACGCCGGCTAGATACTTGCGCTCGGCTTCTGGAATGCCGAGTTTTTCGTACGTGCGCTTCATTTGCTCTGGCAAGTCTTCCCACTCATCGGTCTGCGCAGTTGCTGGCTTCAAGTAATAAAAGATGTCTTGAAAGTCGAGGTCTGGCATGTTGATGTCGAACCACGGAGCCATTGGCTTGCGTTCAAATGTCTTCAGTGAGCGCAGTCGCATGTCGCGCATCCACTTTGGTTCGCCCTTCCACCACGAGATCTGCTCGACCACTTGTTCGTTCAAACCCTTTTCAGGCTTGAAGGCATATTCGGCGTCGTCGCTCCAGCCGAGGGAGTACTTGCTGAGATCGAGGTCAAATGCAGTCACAATGGGCTCCCTAACGGGTTGGGTAATTACTACTACCGCCATAGTAACAATTACTGAACCCCATGCCACATCGGGCTCACAGATAGCGTGACTATCTCTCATGGAACGCTTTGGCCTCGTCGGCTTGCCCAATGCCGGCAAGTCATCTTTATATAACGCACTTACGAATGGTGCCGCCTTGGCAGCCCCATATCCATTTGCCACCAAGGACCCAAACATTGGTGTGGCCAAAGTGCTCGACCCACGTCTTGAGGCGCTTGCCGAAATGTCGAAGACACAGCGCACGGTGTACGCAACCGTTGAAGTGGTTGACATTGGTGGACTCGTTGAAGGCGCAAGCAAAGGCGAAGGACTTGGCAACAAGTTTCTTGCCAACATTCGCGAAGTGGATGCAATCGTGTTTGTGCTGCGCGCATTTGTTGACGACGACATTCCTGGACCGTCCGACCCACTCGAACATTTGCGTGTTGTCGAGATTGAACTTGCACTCGCCGACTTGGAAACCGTGGAGACCCGACTCAACCGTGCACAAAAAGCTGCACGCATGGATAAATCGCTTGGCGACGAGATGGGCGCACTTGAACGCGCACAGGCACACCTTGCAGAAGGCCGCCCGCTGTATCGCGCAGCGCTTAGCAAAGACGACCTCGAGCTTCTTGCTCCTCACTTCTTGCTCACCACACGCCAAGTGCTTGCAGTGGTCAACGTTGCCGAAGACGCACTTGACACCATTCCCGAAATGGAAGCACGCGTGCGCGCAGAGTTGGCTCCCCCGGGTTCGGCAAGCGAACACAACATTGAAGTTCTTGGCATGAGCGTGCAACTTGAAGCCGAAGCAGCACAACTCACCGGCCAAGATCGCATCGACATGCTCGAGGCACTTGGCCTTGGCGAAGGTGCGCTACCCCGCATGATTCGCTCGGCGTATCACTTGCTTGGTCTGCGCACGTATTTCACAACTGGTGAAAAAGAAACTCGCGCCTGGACATTTAATGCAGGAGCAAAAGCCCCAGAGTGTGCCGGAAAGATTCACTCCGACTTGCAACGCGGATTCATTCGCGCTGATGTCATTGCATGGGACGAACTACTAGAGATTGGTTCGTGGAACAAAGCCAAAGACGTGGGCAAGATTCGCGTTGAAGGCAAAGACTACGAAGTAGTCGACGGCGACGTGCTCGAAATTCGCCACAACAGCTAAGCAACCATGAATACCGAGTTTCGTTCAGCATGGCTGATGCGCTCGGGAGATGTACTTGCCAGCGCCGATGTTGCCGACACCCCACGGAGCCGACGCAAAGGGCTGATCGGTCGCACCTCTGTTGACAACGCGATGGTGATCACCCAGTGCAAATGGATTCATACTGTTGGCGTAAAAATGCCACTAGACATTGCGTATCTTGATGCACACGGAATTGTGCTAAAAACTGAACGCATAAAGCCGCTGCGCATTTCTGCGCCTGTCAGCCGATGTAAAACCGTGGTCGAGGCACGTGCAGGCTCATTTGAGCGCTGGAACCTTAAGGTTGGCGATGTGATTGACGTGAGGCTCACATGAGTTCGGGAACACTGACGCTGGTTGCTACACCAATTGGCAACCTGAGCGACATTTCGCCACGTGCAGTTGAAGCATTGCAAGCAGCCGACGTGGTGTGCTGCGAAGACACGCGTCGTACAGGAATGCTGTTGCAGCACCTCGGCATTTCGGGCAAGAAGTACATCGTCATTAACGAACACACCGAATTTGATGCCTGCGATGACGTAGTGGGAAAATTGTTAGCGGGAAGCGAAGTAGCGCTTGTGAGCGATGCGGGAACTCCAGGTATCAGCGACCCAGGTGAACGATTGGTAAAAGCCGCAGTACTTGCTGGCATCACCGTGTCATCCATTCCCGGCCCATCGGCACTGACCATGGCGTTAGTGATGAGCGGATTACCAACGGCACGATTTGTATTCGAGGGCTTCCTGCCGCGCAGTGGCGGAGAGCGCAGCGAACGCATCGCCCAACTTGTTGACGAACAACGCACCGTGGTGTTGTACGAAGCACCTCACCGACTTGAGCGCACACTTGCCGACCTCGAACTCGCATGTGGTTCGCTTCGCCGTGTTGCACTTGCACGCGAGTTAACAAAGATGCACGAAGAGATGTGGCGCGGCACCTTGCACGATGCACACAAGCATGCACAAACAGAGGAACCGCGCGGTGAATATGTGCTTGTTCTTGAAGGTGCAAAGCCACCAGCACCTCCAACCGATGACGAACTCAATCAAGCATTACGCGATGAGCTGAACAGCGGTGCAAGCAAGAAAGATGCCGCCGCTCGCGTTGCTGCGAAATATGGAGCACCCAAGCGCAAGGTGTACGAACTTGCGCTCATGATTAAGTAGCGATCAGAGCGGGATCAAACCAATCTGTCGCGATTGTGCAACAAGCACTCCATTTTCGTCCCACATAATTCCGTCCTCTTCAAACACTCCGCCTTGAATTTCTTTGGCGGTGAATTCGCAACGCAAAGGTCCTGGCGCTGGCACTGCGCGAATATGCACAGTGAACTCAACCGTTGGCACCCAACCCGGAACCGTAAGCAAGTTGAACACTGGTGGTGGAAAGGCATCGGCTGCCAACAGCACTGACAGTGTGTCGTTTGGCCGAGCATCGGCAAAAGCAAACCACCCCCGAACAATCGGCACGCCACTTGGCTGACCAATCGCAAAGCCACGATCATATGGGTGCAGTCGCACATCAAGTTTGCTCATCAGGGCAAGCGGAATGTTTTCGCCCTCTGGCATTCTTCGTGCGCACTCTTCAAATGAAGGAACATCACTCAGCGCAGTTCCATGATGTTGTAATCCACTACCCACTGCAGGTGCTTCACCGAATGCGCCAATTGCGCGCACCGCTTCTCGCCCACCAAAGATCATCGATGCACTCACCGTGGTAAACCTGCGACCTTGTTTCACCACCTGTGTATGAATTTCAAAATCTCCCGGCGGTAGCGGCGCAAGGTAATGCAACGTGAGTGAAATCGGATCGGGCCTGTTGGCTGCACTGCGCATTGCACTTGCAAGCAATGCCATTACGTATCCACCATTTGCGTTACCGCGAATATCCCAACCGTCGTGCACTGCACCCTGGTACACACCATCGCGAGCATGTGTCACTGCTGTTGCTAAATCAAAGGCAAAAGTCACCTTGTCAGACTATTAGTGTGGATACGTGACAAAGTTCAGCGCGACGACCCCTATTTATTACGTCAACGCCAAACCGCACTTGGGTCACGCGTACACCACCATCGTGGCTGATGCCGTTTCGCGCTGGCACCGCCTGCTTGGCGATGATGTGCACCTGCTTACGGGCACCGACGAACACGGCTTGAAGATTCAGCAGGCCGCAGACGCTGCCGGCGTTTCGCCAAAAGAGTTTGCCGACTCAATTGCCCCATTGTTTGCTCAGGCCTGGGATCGGCTCAACATCACACATGACGATTTCATTCGCACCACCGAGCCACGCCATGCAGCTGGCGTAAAGAAGTTGTTGCAGGCGTGCTACGACGCGGGCGACATTGAAGCCGACATGTACCGCGGTCAGTACTGCGTTGCATGTGAGGCGTACTTTATTGAAGAAGAACTCGTTGACGGCAAGTGCCCTATTCACATGCAGCCCACCACATACG
>LIAZ01000081.1 GCA_001438985.1 Acidimicrobium sp. BACL17 MAG-120823-bin42
GGTGTGATGTGTACCGCACGATGTCGAGGAAGTACGACTGCATCGACGCCGGCACCATCACACGAGCGCAAAATGGCTCCCAGGTTGCCAGGATCAGTTACGCCATCAATCGCTACGAAGAATGGTTTTCGCGAAGGCGTTGCATTTTTCAGAATGTCACCGATTTCCACTTCAGGAATGCCGGCAGCGGTTGCGATGATGCCTTGCGGAGCCTCACTGCGTGCTTCACGCTCGATCTCCTTGCGCGGAACATAGCGAACGGGAACTCGCTGGTCATTTGCTAACTCGATGATGTCATCAATGATGTCGTTCTTGTCGAGATCGTTCGAGATCAATACTTCAAATGCCTTTCGCTTCCGTGCAATCAACAATTCGCGAACTGCTTGGCGACCTTCTACTTGAGAACCGCCAAGGCTGTGCTTGTCGGGCCGAGGTGCGCGCGGGCCATCATGTTCGCGCGGTGCGGGTCTACCTCCGCGATGTTTTTTTGTTCCACGTGGTGCGCCCCGTGATGGACCACGTCCGCTTCCCGATCCTCTTGGTTTCATGCCTGCGTCCTTTCAATGACTGCAACTGCCCAGCAGGCAATTCCTTCTTCACGACCTATCGCACCAAGGCCCTCAGCACGTCGACCTTTTACCGTCACTGGTGCCCCCACCGCATCAGACAACCGTTTTTGCATCACTTCTCGATGTGGAGCAATCTTTGGGCGCTCGCACACAATGCTGCAATCGACATTGCCGATCTCGAATCCTGCACCGCGAACCAACGTGGCGACGTGTTCAAGAAGCATCAGCGAATGTGCTCCTGCCCATTGTGGGTCTGTGTCTGGGAAGTGCATTCCGATGTCGCCCAATGCGGCTGCCCCAAGTAACGCATCGGCTACCGCATGCGCAATGACGTCTGCATCGCTGTGCCCTGCCAATGGTCGTTCATCAGGAAATTGAACGCCACCCAATATGAGTACTCGATCACTTGGTCCTTCAACAAAACGGTGAATGTCGAAACCTTGTCCTACTCGAGTTCGAATTGTCACCACACCCTCCTATGACTCCGTGCGCGTCATTGCACGTGCCCACTCAAGATCTTCTGGAGTTGTGAGTTTGCGATTCATCACTTCTCCCGCAACAACAACTACCTGCTTGCCTAGTTGCTCAACCAGTGTCGCATCATCTGTGCCCTCAGGAGATGATGCATGTGCTGCACGAAGCACATCAGCATTAAATGCTTGTGGGGTTTGCACTGCCACAAGCGTCGAACGATCAAGCGTGCTCACCACAACATTCAAGGCGTTTACTTGTTTGATCGTGTCGGTAACAGCCAATGCTGGAACCGCACCATCAGCACCGCGATGCACTTGTGAAATAACTTCGCGATATAGATGTGCGCTCGCGAATGGTCGTGCAGCATCATGAACACAAATGATGGTGGCATCTGCCGGAACTGCCGCCAGCCCTCGGCGCACCGATTCGCTGCGCGTGTCACCCCCGACAACCCCACCCTCGCGGTCTGCGTCGTTAGCAGGAAGCACGACCACCACACCCGCACTCACACCATGAGCAGTTTCGGTCGACCAATCCAAAACTCGCCTGTCTCCCAACATCGAAAACTGCTTTGGACCACCAAAACGAGCGCCAGAGCCTGCCGCAACCACGATTGTCCAAACATTTTCAGTGGGCGCGGTTGTCACGTTCATTTAGGGTAGTACCGTCATAGTTCGCATGACACACGAAGAACTTTTGACCAACACAGCCTTTTTTGCGGCAACCCCCGCCAGTGCACTTGCGTTGATTACACAGCATGCTGTTGCACAACAACTGCAACGTGGCGATGTTTTGTTTAATGAAGGCGATGCTCCCGATGCCCTGTTCGTTGTCCTATCTGGTCGAGTTGCAATTGCGATTGGCAATAAGCCCCTTGATAGTCGCGAAAGCATGCTTGCGCTGATGGAGTCGGGTGACTTGTTTGGCGAACTCGGCATGCTCGATGAGGGCCCTCGCAGCGCGATGGCGCGTGCCATTGAACCAAGCTCTGTCCTTCGTATTCCATATGCCCCCGTACTTGAACAAATGCATGCTCATCCAGCATTGCTGTGGGGGGTCATCAAACTGCTTGCAAATCGACTTCGTACTATGGATGAAGTACTCGCAGACAGTGTGTTTCTTGACGTCACGGGTCGCACTGCAAAGCGCCTACTCGAGCTCTCGAGTGGTAACGATGAATTTGTTTTGCCAGTCACTCAAGAGGAACTTGCCGGAATGGTTGGTGCATCACGCGAACGCGTCAACAAGGCAATCGCGAGTTTCATCCGTCTTGGTTGGCTTGAGCAACATGATCGTCGCTACAAAATTTTGATGCGCAATCGAATGGAAATCCGCGCAAGCTAATTATTCTGCCAACAGCCATTCGTAGCTGCGGGCAAATGCATCTTGTGCATCATGCTCGCGGTATGCGGGACGAGAAGCATCATGTGCAAAACCATGAACTGCATTCGGGTATTCACAGACCGTGACGCCACTTTCAAAAAGTTCACGCACATGATCTGGTGGCGTGTACGGATCTTGTGCAC
The DNA here is from genome assembly GCA_001438985.1 of Acidimicrobium sp. BACL17 MAG-120823-bin42. Taxonomy (GTDB): domain Bacteria; phylum Actinomycetota; class Acidimicrobiia; order Acidimicrobiales; family Ilumatobacteraceae; genus UBA3006. The sequence goes on from LIAZ01000081.1 coordinate 2,570, forward strand.
CAATAATTGCAAGCACTCGTTCGGGGTGACCCGCATATAGGTACTGCAATGGCTCGCCTTGCGAACTGCTTGCCCACCCTTGCGGAACATAAATCATTCCGTAAAACGAAGAAATTTTTGCAAACCGGTCACTTCGTGCCGACTTAAAGCAATACATGCCTCCCATACAAAAACCCATTAGTCCCACCCTGTCTACCCCGAGGGCATCTGCAGCTTCGCTGAGGTCGCGCAAATGAGCATCATCATCAAGCGAGGCCATTGCAGAGAAGCGTTCGTTGACGTCATCAGAAAGTGAGTGCCCAGGAAACGGTTCGACAGCAATTACTGCCATCTTCCATTGCGCAGCGAGGTGTGCAACCAGATCATCAAACAAAGGGCGCAGACCAAAAATATCGGGAGCGATTACCAGTCCCATTGAGGGTTGTTGCACCGATGTATCAATCTCGGCAGGGGTGCCGGAAGGCAAAACAATACGCATCAACTCATATTGACAGGGTTCATCCACGCGGTGAGGTTTTGGGTGATGTAACCGGCGAGAACCACGGTGAGTGCGATCCGAATGATGCTGGTCATGACCACAACAGGACCAACCATCACCCATCCCATTGGAACAGCTCCTCTCGTTCGCAAACTCGTGACCGAATGGGACTCCATTTCAGCCAAGCCTCGCGCGCTCCGAGCCGTAAATCGCTGGGCTCTGCCAGGAGGCCAAGTCCATCATCTCGATGAAGTACTCGTTCGCTCGGGTTACGGTCTCGAACCCCGCAACCAAGCAGGTGACGCCGTTCTGTTTTCATTGGTGCAACGTGCCGCCTCAGACGAACTTGCCGCCCGCATTGTGTTGCAGCGAATACTCCCACCACTGATTGCCATTGCAGGTCGCCGAGGGCAACTGGCATCTGGGGGATTTAACGAAGCGCTCCATGAGACGATCGGGCAAGCATGGATTTTGATCCGTACATATCCCGTAGATCGCAGACCAGCAAAGGTTGCGGCAAACCTGGTGCGTGATACCGAATACTTTGCCTTTGTCCGCGGCTCACGACTGAAGCGTGTTGAGATTGAGCAGTGGGTTGATGACGCAACAGAACGTATCGCGATACCCGAGGAAGAGCCCGATGCTCACTGCGAACTCAACGAACTCATCGAAAAAGCGATTAAGCAGGGACTCCACGGTTTTCCGCTGCAACTCATTACGCGTTTAAGCAGTGGCGAAACGATGGAAGAAATTGCTGCAGAGGCAGGCGTTTGTGTGCGAACAGTTCGCACATGGCGACGTAAAGCAATTATCGAGTTGCGTGAACGAATGCAGTACGCGGCGTAAGCTTTGCAGTACGCAAACGAAGTGAGTTGGTTACAACAAACACGCTTGAAAACGCCATTGCCAGACCTGCCCACATTGGATTCATATATCCAAGCGCGGCTAGTGGTATTGCAGCGGCATTGTAAGCAAACGCCCAAAAAACGTTTGCGCTGATGGTGCGTAGCGTGGCTCGTGAGAGCAGAATCGCGTCAGACACAAGGCGAAGATCGCCACTCACAATAGTGAGGTCGCTTGCATTCATTGCAACATCTGTTCCCGTGCCCATCGCAATACCGACATCTGCCTGCGCAAGTGCAGCTGCATCATTTACACCGTCGCCTACCATGGCGACTGCATAACCGCGCTGTTGTAAATCGGCAACAACACGAACCTTTTCTGCTGGCAGTACGCCTGCGATCACGTGCTGCTCATCTGTGTCAATCCCCACAAGTTCGGCTACCGCAACTGCTGTCGCACGGTTGTCGCCGGTGAGCAATACCGAACGCAAACCAAGGTTCCGTAAATCTGAAATCGCTTCTGCACTGTGTTGCTTTGGCTGATCGGCGATCACGCACACGCCCTTTGCGGCCCCGTCATAGGCGACCAACACTGCCGTGTTTCCCGAATTGCGCGCAGTGTGCAATGCCTCTCTCATTTCTTTTGACACAATCGTGAGTTGCTTTTCAAACAATGGCTCTCCACCAACCATTACTCGTTTTCCGTTCACCACCCCAACCGTGCCCATTCCTGCAATTGATTCAAAGTGCCCGACTGCTGCAAGAGAGCCCAACTCGGTTCGCGCCGCCAATGCAATTGCTTTCGCTACTGGATGCTCACTTGCGTGTTCTAGCGCTCCCGCATAGCCAAGAATTTCAGACCGCTCCACTCCACTTGCGCATATAACGTCAACAAGCTGCATCACTCCTGTGGTGATAGTCCCCGTTTTATCAAACACCACTGTGTCGATTCTGCGAGTACTTTGCAATACATCAACGCCCTTAATCACAATGCCCATCTGTGCGGCGCGACCACTTCCCACCATCAAGGCTGTTGGTGTTGCGAGGCCTAACGCACATGGGCACGCAATAATCAACACTGCCACAGCCGCAGTAAAGGCATCAGCAACCCGATCAACATTGTCGCCAACGATGTACCAGCCAGCAAAGGTAAGTAACGAAATCGCAATCACTGTTGGCACAAACACACTGCTGACTCGATCTGCCAAACGTTGAACTGGGGCTTTGGTCGACTGAGCATCGCGCACAAGTTTTGTCATTTGCGCAAACGTTGAATCTGCACCAACTCGACGTGCTTTTACAATGAGACGCCCCGAAAGGTTGACCGTTGTTCCGGTTACTTTGCTACCGGTTGCAACATCAACGGGAACACTTTCTCCCGTCAACATTGAGGCGTCAATTGTTGACTCGCCTTCTTGCACAATTCCATCGGCGGCAATAATTTCTCCTGGACGGACGACAATCAAATCACCAACTGTGATCAATGCTGCTTCAATCACAACTTCTTCGCCGTCGCGCAACACCGTGGCACTACGTGCACCCAATGCAAGCAACGCACGCAGCGCATCTCCTGCTCGCCGCTTTGCTCGTGCCTCAAAGAAACGACCTGCTAACAAGAACACGGTTACCGCAACTGCAACCTCGAAATATACATGTGGCGCAGACGACATCCCCGACATATCGTGAATTTCAGTAGCTCCGCCCCATAACAAAGCCCACACTGACCAACCGGTTG
>LIAZ01000082.1 GCA_001438985.1 Acidimicrobium sp. BACL17 MAG-120823-bin42
ATTTTGACCACGCACCACAGTAACCCTTTGGCTATTGCGTAATCGTGCTGAAGTCTTCCGAGCGAGGCAGAGAAAGTATTGCCTTCATGAGGTTTTCAGGTGGCGCAATCATCTTGCGCGTCGCGAGATCAAAGAACGCAACCAGGCTCGAAATCTTGCATGCAAGTTTTCCATTGGCCTTAATGAACTGATTGCGAAGAATAAACCGAGTGTTGTCCTCGCTGATGCCAGCAAGTTCATTCGTCACCGTGAGATCTTCAGCCAGTCGCACTTCACGTTTGTATTCGATTTCATCTTTCAACACAACCGGCCCTAAGCCGGCACCGAAAAACTCGGTGAGTGTGTAGCCATTGGCATTAAAAAATTCCATTCGCGAATTGGCAGAAATATCAAGAAAGGCAACATTGCGCATGTGGCCGTTGGAGTCAATCTCGCCCCAACGCGATCGAATGTAAATTTCAGAGCGATTATCAGATGCCATGAACCCCAAGGTTAGATCAGCGGCGAACTAGCCCCGATCAGGAAGATCGTATTCTGCGATCACATATGGGTGGCGTGAGTCAAACTCGGTTAACGGACGAGGGTTTTCCACCCGACCAATTGGGCGTACTTGTGTTCCCACAGACCCCGTTCGGTCGTCGCCAAGTGTCTGGCGATAGTTATTTGCTGCTTTCGTGAGTGAAGCAACCACCTCCGGATATCGGTCATAGACGTTTACCGTTTCGGAAACATCGTGTGCAATGTCATACAACTCAAATACATCTTGATTGCCTCGGCCAAAATGCAGTTTGTACTGACGATCGCGAATCGCCTCCAACACATTTGCTCGGTAATACACAAAGTGTTCATGCTGAGATTTTGCTTGCGCATCAAACCACACGGCCTGGGCATCTATGCCATCAATAATGCGATCTTGAGGAACTTTCGCTCCGCACAGATTGGCAAGCGTCGGGTAAAAATCCATCGCAGTTAGTAACTCATCGCACACTCTGCCGGCTTCAATCTTGCCTTTCCATCTCACAATTGCGGGGACTCGTTGACCGCCCTCCCAAGTAGTTCCTTTTGCTCCGCGCAAAGGCAGATTGCTTCCACCAATAAGTTCCTTACGATCGCCAAACGGTGGATGAACATTTCCGAGCGAGCCGTTGTCGCTGGTAAAGATGACGATGGTATTTTCATCAAGGCCAAGTGAATGCAATTCATTCATAATGACCGAAGTCGCCCAATCGATGGACTCCACTGCTGCGCCATATGAGCCATTTTCAGACTTATCAAGAAATTCCTGCTTTACATAAATTGGCAAATGCACATACATATGAGCGAGATATAAAAAGAATGGCTTAGGCGAATCAGTACGAATGAAATCAATTGCTTCTTGCACATAACGCTCAGTGAGTAATGACTGATCTGGTTGCTGTTCAATCACATCATCATCATGGAGCAATGGCAGCGGTGGAAGGACGAGCCATTCGGGACTATTGGATTGGCGACCCATGTCGTTGCTGTATGGCAATCCGAAATAATGATCGAAACCATGGTTCGTTGGCAGAAACCCTGGCTGATCACCACAGTGCCACTTACCAATCATTTGCGTTCGATATCCGGCTTCGGACAACACCTTGGCAATGCTGATCTCTGTTGGTGGAAGCCCCAATCCTTGCCCAGGAAACAGCACATGCCAGCCATCAAACTCACCGAAACTGATACGCGGTGGGTAGCAACCAGTAAGCAGTGCTGCGCGAGACGGAGAACACACTGGCGACCCCATATACAGCGACGTAAAGCGAATTCCTTCATTCGCTAATTGATCAAGTGCTGGTGTCTTGTTAAGTGATGATCCATAACAACCGAGGTCGCCATACCCGAGGTCATCACAATTAATGAACACGATGTTCGGTTGAGTCATAACTCGATTCTTTCAGGAACCTGAAATAAGGCAGACAGCGACTGAGAATCGCCAGAGAATTGTGCAACTTCGCAATTCCATGTTCCGCCTTCAACAAACCAACTGTGACTTTGCACATCGCGTGTTGCGAAACGCAGGAATGGAATTTCACATTCGACTTGTACGGTTTCACCTACAGCAACGTTCACTCGTTTAAAGGCGACAAGCCTGCGCAGTGGTCGTTCGATTGCCGACTCGTTACGACCTGCGTACACCTGCACCACGGTGGCGCCATTATGCGCGCCAGTATTGCGCACTGCACAACGAACCTTTACTACTCTTTCAATTGCAACGCTTACGTCTGAATACGAAAAAGTGGTGTAACTGCAGCCGAACCCAAACGGAAACATCGCTTTATTTCCGTCACGGTCGAGTTTCCATTGGCCATGCCAGTAGTCATACGTAATTGCTTTGGCGTTGCGGTCAAAAAACGGAAGATGCGATTCGTCATGGGGGATGACGAACGGAAGGCGTCCAGAGGGATTCACTGCGCCAGACAACACATTGGCCAAGGCTCGCCCACCGTTGCTACCGCTGTACCAACCCATCAGTGCAACAGGAACTTCGTGGATCCATTCAGACATCACCACTGCGCTTCCAGCAACGATGACCACAATGGTTCGTGGTTGCACCTGCGCAATAGAACGAATCAACTGAACATCGGCATCCATTAGTCGAAGGGACTCGCGGTCGCCACCAATCGAGAACGTGCCATTACGCGATTTGATACGCAATTCATCTGGTGCGTAATGATGATTCTCGTGCATGTACTTTTCGTATTCACGCGCCAACTCTGGGTCGTCCTGTTTCGGGATTGAACCAAGCATCGGTGCGGTATCTTCCGAATCACCAATGAATTCGCCTTCTTCTTCCTTCGTGTAGCCAACGATGATGATGGCTACATCGGATTGCTTTGCTTGAGCAATTTGGGCAGCGAGCGTCTCCTCCGAATTGTGAACCACATTGCAATCGGCGAAGTGCTCAGTAATCCCCTGCAGTGGAGTGACAACATTTGGCGCCATCACATCACTACTTCCACCGTCGCCAATGTTGCGAACTCCCGCAAGTCTTCCGAACACACCAATGGTGGAACCAGCAGCGCAGTTGAGTGGAAGTAGCGCTGAACCATCAACCACTTCGTTTTTTAACAGCACCATTGACTTCTCTGCAACTTCTTGACTTAGTGCAAGGTGTTCCTCACATAACACCACCGAGCGATCGCTCACCGGTAATTGACCAACACCGAATTTCAACATGGTTGTTAACGTACGTGTGACTGCACCCGTAACAAGTTCTTCGGTGATCAGCCCTTCGGCAAGCGCAGATGTAATTGGCGCATTACGAATCATGCGATACGGCATCTCAACGTCAAGCCCTGCTTGCAAACTTTTCACACCATCACGCAGTCCAAAAATCCAGTCTGAAATGACAAAGCCCACGAAGCCCCATTCATCCCGCAAGATGTCAGAAATCAATGCGGTATTCTCTCCGCACCATTCGCCATTTACCGAGTTGTATGCGGTCATGACGCAAGCAACACCCTCATCGACAATCCGCTTAAAGTGCGGCAGATACACCTCATGCAATGCGCGTTCATCAATGCTTACGTCGACACCGAATCGGGCATTTTCCATCGAGTTCAGCGCAAAGTGTTTGAGCGTTGCCATGACATGGCGCTGAGCCCCACGAGTCAGGCTTGCACCCATTTCACCAACATGGTGAGGGTCTTCGCCATAGGTTTCCTGAGCACGCCCCCACGCTGGGTGCCGCAGCAAGTTGACGCAAATTCCGCCATACAGATCTGCGCCAACTGCCCTCAGCTCTTTGCCGATGGCATCACCAACACGCGCTTCCAGTTCGGGATCAAACGTTGCTCCGCGAGCCATCGAAACAGGAAAAGCAGTTGCTTCGCCAACAACAACACCGCGTGGTCCATCTGAAAAATGGAATCCTGGAATTCCTAGTCGCTCAACTCGAGCACCTCTAAACGGACGACTGTGATATCCACCGGTTGTAATGTCGCCGACACCAATCCAAAACGGAACTCCGCCATCGAGACAGTGCACCTTTTCTTCAAGCGTCATCGCAGCGACGAGGCCAGCCGCGGCTACTTCCGGCGATACACCGCTTGTTATTTTGGCAAGGGCTTGCTCGTATGCAGAGGTCACGTGCTTAGCGTAGGCGAAATTAGTTACTTAACCCTTCGACATATAGCCACAGTGCTTGTCGGTTCTGTTCGGTATCAAGCTTTTTAGATTGCGGTGTTTTGTGCGTGGGTCGAACTTCGCGATCCGACCAAAACGTTCCACTTCGTTCCGGAAGAGGTTGTACACATGCGAGCCACACAATGGTGTCGGCGCCCTCGTCAAGCGTTCGCAGAATTGGTGCTGTGATTTTTCGGAACAACGGGATGGAGTCCTGCACACCAGGTGTGTCTGCCCAGCCGGGATGCATCGTTACAAACTCAATTTCGGGGCACCGCGTCGCCCACATTTCATTTAGCGTTACCTGAGCACGCTTGGCAATTGCATACTGCTTCGTCCCGTTGTATTTATCAGTTGGCATTTGTAGCGACTCATGAGTTTCTGCCTGCGGAATTCCAACTGAGTACATGCCACCCGACGAAACCGTTACCACTCGTCCACCATGTAGCTGCGAAGCAAGAAGTGTGGTCATCAGAAATGGTCCAACAACATGGCACGCAATCGTTTGTTCAATTCCTTGAGGTGTTACTTGTCGTGACTTGAGCAGCGCGCCCGCATTATGAATGAGCACATCAATTCGAGGGAATTGCGCGGCAATCACGCTGCATGCCGCGCGCACCTGGTCGAGATTGGCCATATCCGCTTGCACAAACACAGGCATATTCCCTCTACACAGTGGAGAAATTTCTTCAATCACACGCTGACACTTTTCGGCGTTACGCGCCACCAACACCAAATTTGCGCCAAGCGACGCCAATTGTTTGGCTGTCGCTAATCCAAGCCCCGACGTTGGGCCAGTGATAACCACTGTTTTTCCGGAAAGGTTAAACGTTGATAACTGTTGCCAGTTATTGAGACGAGACCTGAGTGCATATCCAATGCGCGAAAACCCAGGCACCACTGCCTTGTCAAGTGCTGCGCTCAAAATGGATGCCATAGTCGAACACTACGCGTCAAATCTCTTAGAAGCATTGGTGTAACAGTACGAATGGCGCATGCGCGCGCTTTTTAAGCCATCTGCAGCACCTGGACTGGAAATGATCGAGTGCGCAGAACCAACACCAGGGCCACATGACGTAAAAATTTGCGTTGAAAAGACTGGCATTTGTGGCACCGATCTACACATCGAGTCATGGGATGCATGGGCTGCATCGGCAGTGAACGCTCCGCTGATCATTGGACACGAATTCTCGGGTCGCATTGTGGAGCTGGGAGCTGATGTCACCACGCTTGAAGTTGGTGCACTGGTTTCTGGCGAGGGCCACATTATTTGTGGCACATGCCGCAACTGCCGCGCATGTCGTCGACACATGTGTTGCGGCGTTTGTTACCGCGC
>LIAZ01000083.1 GCA_001438985.1 Acidimicrobium sp. BACL17 MAG-120823-bin42
CCGTAGATGCCGATTGCTGAACCCGAAAGAAAGACCGTTGGTTTCGTTGACATGCCAGCGATGGTTGACGCTAAGAGCGCGGTGGACAACGTGCGGCTGTCCATGATTTCCTTGCGGTAACCATTCGTCCATCGCTTGTCACCGATTCCTGCACCCGAAAGGTGGATCACTGCGTCTACTCCGGCAAGGGCTGCTGGGTCGAGTACGCCACGCTTAGGATCCCAATGCACTTCGCCTGCTTTAGCAGTGCGTCGCACAAGCCTCACAACGTCGTGCCCATTGGTCGACAGGCGCTTAACGAGTTGCGTTCCGATGAGGCCACTTGCTCCAGAAATAACAATTTTCATACTTCCAACCCTATGACGGCTCGCCCCGTCTTGCGTGGTTCTGCTGGGCTTACGGAATCACAATGGGGACTGAAGTGACCACGGTATTTGGCCGGAACAGCAAGCGAGCCTTAATTGCAAGAGCCGATTGATTGTGCAGCCATTGCGAGCGAATGCTGGTCACAAACTCGGGAATGATCACGGTGATGAGATCGTCGTTAGTTTCTCTATCTAGTTCGTCAATGCGATTCAGAATTGGCTCGGTGAGATCGCGATATTCAGAGGTGATGGTTTGCAACTCGATTCCAATCTTGTGTTTTGCCCATTCAGCGTCGAGTTTCTCGCGATCTTCAGGTCCTTGGATCACCGATAGCGCAATCAGCCGGTCGGGTCGAAGCGTTTGCGCATAGCGAACTGCTTGAAGGACTCCTTGATTGACCGATCCAACGAGAACGATGACGAAGTGGGTTTGGAACGGTGCGGTGTAACCCTCACTTGGCTGAAGGAACGATCGAACGCGTGTGTAGTGACGGTTAACGGAAGTAAATCCAAGAACAAGTGCTGGTATCACTACTGCAGGAATCCATGCACCGTCGGTAAATTTCACGACGACAACAATTGCTGCAACAAAGGCAGTGGTGAGTGCGCCGAATCCAGAAACACAAGTTTTGAATAACCAGTTTTTTTCTTTTAATCGATAACTACGTAACGCCATTCCCGATTGGCTCAGCGTAAAGCCGGTGAACACGCCAACTGCATACAACGGGATGAGCAGTGTGACTTGACCGCTAAAGGCCACAACGAGCGATATGGCGGCAAGGCCAAGGAGAATGACTCCATTCGAGAACACCAAACGGTCACCTCGGTTCATTAACTGACGAGGCAGGTAGTTGTCTTTGGCGATAATTGATGACAGTCGCGGGAAGTCTGCGTATGCGGTGTTCGCTGCCAAAATCAGAATTCCAAAAGTGGCGAACTGCGTGATGAAGAAGAAAATGTTTCGTCCGCCGTAAACGTGTTCTGCCATTTGTGCGAGAACTGTTTGAGAGATCAGACCTTCTTCGTCGGCGAGTGGCTTGAGGTGTTGCGCCAACACACTGAGACCGAAGAACCCCGCTCCAAGAATGAGCGCCATCCAGATCAGGATCTTTGCCGCATTTTTAGCTTCTGGTTTTTGAAACGCGGGAACACCATCAGCAACAGCTTCAATTCCAGTGAGTGCTACAGCACCTGAAGAAAATGCCTTTAAGAAGAAAAACAGTGTGACCGAGTTGGCGCCATCAAGTAGTTCATTTTCAAACGGATCGGTGTGCGGAATTGGTCCGAGGTCTTGTACGAAGACTCGGAATAGACCGTAAATGATGAGACCAAACAGGCAGATGATGTACAGGTAAGTAGGGGGAGCAAAGAGCGACCCTGATTCCTTGAGTCCTCGCAAGTTGGCAAGCGTGATGAGCAAGATGAAACCAACTGCAATGTGCACGCGGTACGGCTCCAAATTGTTAAATGCCGAGATGATTGCGGCAACTCCTCCAGAAATCGAAACAGCAACGGTGAGGATGTAATCAGTGAGCATTGAGCCACCGGCTACCAGTGATGGATACTTGCCAAGATTTTCGCGTGAAACAACGTATGAGCCACCACCAGTTGGATAAGCAAAAATGGTTTGCCGGTAGCTAAATACAACAATTGCCAGCAGCACCATCACCATGATCGAAATTGGTACAAGCCGGCTGTAGGCGGCTGTTCCTACTGCAGCGAGTGACAAAAACACAATTAAAATTTCTTGGGTTGCATAAGCCGTTGATGAAATTGCGTCACTTGCAAAAACTGGTAAGGCAACCTTCTTTGGCAGTCTTTGATGTGAATCTTCAGAACTGGCAATCGGTGTGCCAATTACAAAGCGTTTAAGTCTGCTCGAGTTCTGTTTGTTGGTAGCCATATGCGACTAGAAGCCTGCCACAAAGAACACCAATGACCTCGGAAAACCGCCTACGCTTGGGCCCCTTGGTACGAGTTAGGTATTTCGGGCGATTTGCGCCCTTACCGCAAGGGAGAATTCAGTGCACGTCGTGATTGTTGGTTGCGGACGGGTGGGCTCAACACTCGGGCGCGAGTTGGTTTCTGCTGGCCATACCGTTGCTGTAGTTGATCGCAAGGCTGAAGCTTTCTCACGCTTAGGCGAATCATTTACCGGTCAAAAAATAATGGGCATCGGTTTTGATCGTGACGTGTTGATTGAAGCAGGAATTCAAAAGGCTGGTGCATTGGCTGCCGTGACGAATGGAGACAACTCCAATATTTTGATTGCGCGTGTTGCTCGTGAAGAGTTTGGAATTGAGCGCGTAGTCGCTCGAATTTATGATCCAAAGCGAGCCGAGATTTATGAGCGTTTAGGAATCGCCACGGTGGCAACAGTGAAATGGACATCAGAGCGAATCTTGCGCCGCATCCTTCCTGATTTACCAGCTGTTGAATGGACAGATCCAAGTGCAAAGGTGGTGTTGGTCGAACGAGAACTACCCAAAGCAATTGTGGGAACACGTGTACTCTCGCTCGACAGCGCAATTGCCCGAGTCGTGGCTATCCGACGCCTTGGCACCGCAATCATCCCAACTGCAGACACTGTCGTGCAAGAAGGCGATGTTGCATATGTTGCAGCCGAGATTAAGTCGCTTGAAACTTTTGACAAGTCACTTGTCGTAGCAACAGGAAAGGATCACTGATCATGAAAGTTGTTGTTGCTGGCGGTGGAAGTGTTGGACGATTTACTGCCGAACAATTGGTTGCCGCAGGTCACGAGGTAACCATTATCGAAAATGATCGCGCGGTTGTTGCGGATTATGCGGAAAATGATTCAACAGGAAAATTGAAGTGGCATCGTGGTGATGCTTGTGACGTTGCAGTGCTTGCAGCAGCAGGCGTGACGATGGCCGATGTTGTTGCATCGGTGACTGGCGATGACGAAGACAATCTTGTGGTGTCACTGTTGGCCAAACAAGAATTTGGTGTTCCGCGAGTGATTGCTCGCGTTAACAATCCAAATAACTATTGGATGTTTAACGACATGTGGGGTGTTGACGTTTCGGTGTCGACGCCACACTTGATTACGAGTCTCGTTCAAGAAGCGGTATCTGTTGGCAACTTGGTCCGGTTGATGCAGCTAAAAGGCGGGATAGCCGAGTTGGTAGAAGTGACACTTGCCGACAATTCACCAGCGTGTGACAGACCGCTTGGTGAATTACATTTTCCACGCAGTGCAAGTGTTGTTGCTGTCGTGAGAGATAGTCGTGTGTTGCTTCCCGAACCAGCGATGGTGTTGCGCGCGGGGGATGAAGTGATGGCGTTGATCACTGAAGATGCCGAGTTGGCTGTTCAGCAAATATTGATTGGCTGAGTCAGGCTGGTCCGTTAGGGATGAGTGAATACGCCGGGTTGAGAAATACCAGGCGATTCCGATCGGCAAATGCAACTCCTTCAACAATCAAACAATGACCGTGTTCAATCCCGGCCACATGACGGCGCCCACTAAAAATAACGGTTGCTTCGCCGGTTCCATCATTAATCACAATTTCGGTCGACGGAATGCCCGAACGAGGTTTAATCGTCATTCGTTTTACCTCGCCGCACACTTTGGTGCGGTCACGGGCTTCAAGTTCGCTCAACGGAAGAAGGCGGTACTTGGCAAATCGGTCAACGAGTCGCTCGGAGTCAAGTTCGCGCACAGGTTTTGCGGTTGTTTTAAACACATCCTTGATGCCCATGACATCTTTCATCCTAGGCTGACAGCTATATGAGTACGAGAAAACTGATTCTGTGGGCACTGGTTTGCGGAGTGTTCATCCTTGGTGCAGGAACATTTAAGTTGTGGCAAACATCGGGTTCAGATGCACGGGTAATACTGTTGCAGTTGGGAGACTCGGCCGTACTCGGTGATATGACCGTCTCGGTGCAGACTGCGACAAAGACCGAAACAAACGTTTTGGTTGATGTGACGATGGTTGGTGTTGAAGGTGCAGACGCAATGAGTGGTTGGCGGATGCTGTCGGGTGGCGTAGTGAGCGAGGCGGTTGAAGCGCCTATCACTGTGCAGAATTCGTGTTCGACCACCAAACAGAGTGAAGTCGTCGAATGCGTCATTGCATTTCCTGTGTCTCAAGGCACGCCAACGATTGCCTACATTCGCGCGGGACAGCAAGAGCAGTGGGCGACTACACCCTAAATGTAGACATGGCCCTAAATGTAAAGGGGTTAGTGTTTTAGGTAGTGATGTAAGTGAAGTTGAAAGAGGTGGTGCGTACGGCTGAGCAATTTGATCTCGTGGTGATCGGAGGAGGTCCAGGTGGCTACGCATCGGCTTTTTATGGTGCCTCGGCTGGATTGAACGTTGCGCTGATCGAACGCGACACCATTGGCGGAACATGTCTGAACCGCGGCTGCATCCCGGCGAAGGCCTTTTTAGAAACTGCGGCTGCTCATCGCCATGTTCAACACGCTGGCGACTTTGGAATTTCGGTGACATTGGGCGGAATCGACTTTGCGGTTGCTCAAGCTCGCAAGCAAACCATTGTTAACGGCTTGGTCAAAGGCTTGACAGGTTTGACGAAGACGAAGAAGGTCACCTACATGCTTGGCACGGGATCGCTCGGACCAAACAAAACTGTCACCGTGCAGTTAAGTGATGGAAGCACTCAGCAACTTCAAGGCAAAAACATTGTGATTGCAGCGGGCTCAACACCGCGAACGATTCCTGGCTTCACGCCTGGCGGCCCAATCATGACTTCGGATGAAGTATTGATGTTGAGCACAATTCCACAGCGCATTGCGGTGATTGGCGGCGGTGCAATCGGTTGCGAGTTTGCATCAACGTTTGCCGACCTTGGTTCGCAAGTAACCATTCTTGAAGGTTTGCCAAAGATTCTTCCTGGTCTCGATCCAGATCTTGCATTTGTAGTGGAAAAGAGTTTTAAGAAAAAGAACATCGACATCCGAACAGGAGTCAAAGTAAACGGTCACGAGCCAACGGGTTCGGGAACAGTGGTGTTGTTTGGAGAAGGCGAGCGACTAGAAGTTGATGCGGTGGTGGTGTCGGTTGGTCGAAAACCGTTCACCGATTTGCTGGGTCTCGCGGGTACCGGA
>LIAZ01000084.1 GCA_001438985.1 Acidimicrobium sp. BACL17 MAG-120823-bin42
CGCGAGTCTCCGCCATGGTCGGGATGCACATTGCGCAAACTCTCGCGGAAGCGGGTTTGAATCTCGCGCTTTGTTGGCTTCACTGTGCCCGGCGGAAAACCAAGAAGCTCAAGCGCCCATGCTCGAGGGTCGGCCATCGCTGCAATGGTCGATGCATTACTTCCTGCCAGGTATGCAACAAATGTTTGGTTCAGTGGCCCACGCCATTTCATTGCCTTCACCAAAACGGGTGCGAGCTTTCTGCGAATAGTTGGCTCAAGACGCTCCAGCACATACACCGCACCAAGCACATGCTGCAACGGTGTTCCGCCTTCGGCAAATTCAAAACTGATTGATTCGTTCTCGCCGATCATGCGATGAGTGCTGCAGGCAAGCCCATGTCGGTCTGCCTGAAATCGATGGCGCAATCGTGGTTGAACAATCCGTTCGCCCTGTTCGATCTGGCCAATCAGCCGATGAATATCGGGAATCAGATCTTCATTAATGCTTCCCGAATATGCGGCGACGATTGCACCAAGCAAGATTCCACCCAATCCCGGGGTGGGATCCACGGGCAACGACACATGGCCTAATGACAAACGTCGAGTTGGAGTGATCGGGCGCGAGTGCCAAAAGTCAACTTCTGCAAGGACCTCTTTTTGAGATGGTGCCTCAGTTGTTGTCATCTACAAAAGTTACGCCACGACTATCGATTGAGTCCAAGCAAGAGTCAACAATTGCCTCCACCCCGATCGGCACGAGCAGCATGGTGCCATCCCAGCGATACCCAATATCTAAGTTGTCCAGCATGTCGCACAACTGCTTGCGCTCTGCTTCAGACCACTCGTCTAGTTCATATTCCGTGATGTTGTCTTCGCCCTCATTGTCGTCATCGTCGGAGTCATCGCGACTATCGAGCTCGTCTTCAATTTCATCCAAAATTGCATCAACAGATTCTTCCGAATCTTGGGCAACGAGCAATTCCGAGCCATTCCACGAGTGGGCAATTTCAGCATCAGCAAGTGCTGCTGCAACATCTGCTCGGTCATCCACCGACCAATCGGCAAGGTCGTATCGCGTGGTGAGCGCCTCTGGGTCTTTAGGGTTCCAATCGCTCATATACCGAACGCTACTTCGTTTCGGTCTAAATACGAATTGCGACTAGATTTTACGCCATGCCTGCACGTGAAAGACCCGACCGTAACCTTGCCATGGAGTTGGTGCGCGTCACTGAGTCTGCCGCACTCGCCGCTGCCCAGTGGGTGGGACGAGGCGACAAGATTGCGGCAGATGGTGCCGCTGTCGACGCCATGCGCAACGTGCTCGACACCGTCAGCATGGACGGAATTGTGGTGATTGGCGAGGGCGAAAAAGACGAAGCGCCCATGCTCTTCAATGGAGAGCGTGTCGGCAATGGCAGCACCCCGAACACCGATGTGGCAGTCGACCCTATTGACGGCACCACGCTTACATCACTTGGTCGGGGAAATGCGTTGTCGGTCATTGCCGTTTCCGAACGCGGAAGCATGTTCAACCCAGGGCCGTGTGTCTATATGGACAAAATTGCTGTCGGACCAGAAGCCGCACACGCCATAGACCTCGACTGGACTCCAACCAAGAACTTGAAAGAAATTGCGCGCACCACCAAGAAGTTGGTGAGCGAATTGACCGTCATGATTCTTGAACGCGATCGCCATAACGACCTCATCGCCGAGGTGCGCTCAACGGGTGCCCGCATTCGCCTCATCTCCGATGGTGACATCTTCGCTGCAATTGCTGCCGCTTCTCCAGATGTTGGTGTCGACGTACTGTTTGGCATTGGCGGCACCCCAGAGGGTGTCGTTGCTGCTGCAGCACTCAAGGCAATGGGTGGCGAAATCATCGGCCGACTGCACGCCCGCAACGATGCCGAACGCAAAGCCGCCGAAGATGCCGGCTACGACCTGAGCAAAGTGCTCACAACCGACGACTTGATTAGTGGTGAAGACATCTTCTTTGCTGCAACCGGCGTGACCGACGGTGAATTGTTAAAGGGTGTTCGCTACGACGCATATGGCGCTCGAAGCCACAGCCTTGTGATGCGCAGTCGAAGCGGAACGATTCGGTATATCGATACCCATCACCGCCACGACAGGCTTTCGGCGTATTCTTCCGCCGATAACAAATAAGACGCGTAATTAGCGTCGCGTAATCAAGGCAGTGAGTTTGCGTCCTGCAGCACGCGGCAATACATCTGTAATTCCAGCCAACGTCTTATACAAAATGCCGGGGACAACAATCGGCTTGCCCTTAATCACTCCCTCAAGTCCTGTTCGCGCCACCAATTTCACTGATGTCCAGGCAACTGCAGGAAACTTACTTTCGTATTTGCTGGTGTTGGACACCGACTGAAACTCAGTCTTTGTTAAGCCTGGGCACAACGCCGTAATGCGAATGCCGGTGTTTGCTAACTCTTGATGCACTGCTTCAGTGAAACTGGTGACAAAGGCTTTTGTTGCCGAGTACACCGCAAGGCCGGGTTGTGCTTGAAACCCAGCAACACTAGAAACGTTAAGTATGTAGCCGCGGCCACGAGGAAGCATCAGGTTGACCGCTGCACTCGTAATGCGCATTAAGGCAACGATGTTCAGTTGCACTTCGTTGGCCAAGCGATTGGGATCAATGCGATGCATCGGACCCGAACTACCAAAACCCGCGTTATTGACGACGAGGTCAATTGGCGCCTTCGATACATCCCGCAGTCGTGCTTCAACTGCTTCAACACCCTGGGGCGTCAACAGATCTGCTGCCAGCACTTCAACATTTTGATACTGATTGGCAATGGCTTGTAGTCGATCTACACGACGCGCAACGAGCACCATCGGCACCCCAGCTTTACCCAACATGTGCGCCATCTGCTCACCGATGCCGCTTGAAGCACCCGTAATGAGTGCTTGCGTAAATGGATAGCTAGTGCGCGGCACGCGTCTCGGTTAGGCCACCCGATGCCGACAAGCGGGCATGAGCACGTCGTAATGCTGATTCGACCGTTGTATCGTGCTCACCACGCATTGCCGTCTCGGCACGCTCTTTTGCTGCACGAGCCCGCACAACATCAATCGACTCTGCCAATTCAGCAGAGTCGGACAAGATGGTGACATGATCCGGAGCAACTTCTACGAATCCTCCATGCACAGCAACATCTTGCACTTTGCCATCTACAAGATAGATACGCGTATGGCACTCGGTGAGTGCACCAAGAAATGCAATGTGCCCTGGCAAGAACGCAATTTCGCCACCATCTAAGGTGCGAGTAACGACCTGCTTAGCCTCGCCCGAAAACAGCACGCGCTCGGGCGATACCAGTTCTACGCGAAGGGCACCGGTTGACGCCATTATGAAGCATTCTCCTGCAACGACTTGGCCTTTGCGAGTACCTGATCCACGCCACCTACGTTCAAGAAGGCCTGCTCTGGAATTTCGTCCAAGTCACCCTTAATGATTGCTTCGAAGCTCTCGACGGTGTCTTCAGTCTTGACGTATTCACCCTTCAAACCGGTGAACACTTCAGCAACGAAGAACGGCTGCGACAAGAAGCGCTGTACCTTACGTGCACGCGAAACGGTGAGACGGTCTTCTTCGGAAAGTTCATCAAGACCCAAGATGGCAATAATGTCTTGCAGTTCCTTGTAGCGCTGCAAAATTTCCTGCACCTTACGGGCCGTTGCGTAGTGACGATCTCCAACAACTTCAGGCGACAAAATTGTCGACGTTGAAGCAAGTGGGTCCACTGCTGGGTAAATACCAAGCGATGCGATCTGGCGTGACAACTCGGTGGTTGCATCCAAGAACGTAAAGGTGGTGAATGGCGCTGGGTCGGTGTAGTCGTCGGCAGGTACATACACAGCCTGCAACGAGGTGATCGAGCGACCACGTGTTGAGGTAATGCGTTCCTGCAACTGACCCATTTCGTCAGCAAGTGTTGGCTGGTAACCCACGGCTGATGGCATACGACCAAGCAGAGTTGATACTTCTGAGCCTGCCTGTACATAACGGAAAATGTTGTCTACGAACAACAGCACGTCCTGGTTACGCACATCGCGGAAATACTCGGCCATGGTGAGAGCCGAAAGAGCAACGCGCAAGCGAACCCCTGGTGGCTCGTCCATTTGGCCGAACACGAGTGCTGCCTTTTCGAATACTCCCGACTCTTCCATTTCCATGCGCAAGTCGGTGCCTTCACGTGTGCGCTCGCCTACTCCGGCGAACACCGACACACCGCCGTGGTTTGAGGCCACGCGGTTAATCATTTCGGTAATCAGAACGGTCTTGCCTACACCTGCACCACCGAACAAACCGATTTTTCCACCGGCGAGGTATGGCGTGAGCAAGTCGATGACCTTAATTCCGGTTTCAAACATGCGGCGGCTTGGCTCGAGTGCGGCGAAGTCTGGAGCCGGACGGTGAATGTCCCAACGCTCGACATCTTTGAAGTCGTCGTTGTTGCCATCAAGGCAGTCGCCCCACACGTTCCATACATGACCCAATGTGATGTCGCCCACTGGCACTTGAATACCGTGACCGGTGTTGCGCACTGCCGTTCCGCGGCGCAGACCATCTGTTGGCTTCATACACACCACGCGCACTCGGCTGTTACCCAACTGTTGGGCAACTTCTGCCAACACCTTGACGTCCTTGCCATCTGATGTGATGGTGAACTCAAGTGCTTGGTTCAACTCTGGTAGTGATCCACGTGGAAACTCCACATCGATAACTGGTCCTGCAATCGCGACGACTTTTCCGTCCTTCAACGCAGTTGGTGATGTTGTGCTCATAATGTGCTCCTCTTTCTCAAACTATTAAGCGGACTTGCCAGAGCCGAGTGCTTCAGCGCCGCCCACAATTTCCATAATTTCTGTTGTAATCGAGTCTTGACGCGCACGGTTCATAATGCGCGAGAGTGTCTTAATTAGTTCTTCTGCGTTGTCAGTTGCCGACTTCATTGCGCGCTGACGAGCAGCGTGTTCGCTTGCTGCTGCGTTGAGCAATGCTGCATACACACGGGCCTCAACGTAACGCGGAAGCAATGTTTCCAAAATGACTGCTGGATCTGGCTCGAATTCGTAATCGCTGTTTGCAGCCGACTTGCCGTCGCCACCTTCTACAACTGCGCTATCGAGCGGCACAAGGGGACGGCGCACTACTTCTTGGGTTCCAGCCGACACGAACCGCGTATACACCAACTCGACTCGATCAACGATTCCCTTGATGTACAAATCAACTACATACTCACCAATTGACTTTGCATCTGAGTAACCAGGAGCATCAGAAAAGCCAGCAAATCCGGAGCCCATGTTGTATCCACGGAAACGGAAATAGCTTTCGGCTTTACGACCAACAGGAACTACCAAATAGTCCTTACCCGCAAGCACATCG
>LIAZ01000085.1 GCA_001438985.1 Acidimicrobium sp. BACL17 MAG-120823-bin42
CGGCGCTTCGCCGTGGAGGACTGGAAACTTCGTCCGGCATCGATATCGCAACCGATGTAGAAAACGTCAAGATTGAATTTCCAGCACCGTTCCCGTATCAACTTGATGGTGACTACTTGGGAGACACAACATCGATTGAAATCAAGAACTGCCCTGATGCCCTGCGCTTAGTGCGGCCTTTGATCGAGTATTAATCGCTAGCTTGCTTGCGCAATAACTTCTAGCGCAACATTTGGAACTTTGGTGCAAATACCATCGATTCCCCATGACACTAACTCGGCCATCCGCACTGGGTCATCACATGTCCATGTGTTCACTGCAACGCCATTGCGATGCATGGTGTCAACCACCGAACGCGTCAGTGTTTTGACGTATGGGTGATACGCCTGATGCCCTGATCCAAGCAGATCTTTTGCGAGAGCATCTGCGGCGTCGTCAGCAACTCCCATGTCGAGCCATGCTGTCGGCAATTCATGCCACAAGCGATGCACTGAATCAACGGTTTCGCGCCTAAACGACGAGATCAGCCATTGATCAGGTGCACCTCGCGTACGCAGGTAATCAACCACCAACGTTGCCAAGGTGTCACTTGGATCAAAATCGGGTTCGGACGGATCATTCTTAATTTCGATATTCACCCACATACCTGCACACGCATCGAGCGCAGCAGCAAGAGTTGGTACTTCGTCGGGAATGTCAGAAATGTTCAGCGTGTTGAGCACTCGGCCATCAGCAAGTGCAGGGTCGTGATGCACCACCATTTCCCCTGACGCGCACATCCGCACGTCTAGCTCAACTGCATGACTTCGCAACTCGCGTGCTCGCATAAATGCCAGCGTTGTGTTTTCGCGCTCAGCCGCAGAAGCACCGCGATGTGCCATTACCTGCACATGGGCAGGACCCGAATGGGGGCGATGTGGCATCCAACGAGCAATGGTCACAGGCGAAGGGTACAGCCAAAAACGTCACAATAAAAAAATAAAAATATTTTGTCCAGGGTCTTGAAAGTGACCCTCTTGGTGTCTATCGTGACACCGTCCTACTGGCCTTCTTAGAAATTCAAAGGTGACTTACCGTGTCTATTCTTGCAACAAGCCTTGCCCTCGGATCCGCGGACTACACCTGGCGCAAAGAAGCCCTCTGTCGGGACACCGATCCCGAATTGTTTTTCCCCGTGGGAAGTACCGGGCAAGCGTTGCAACAAATTACAGCAGCAAAATCGGTGTGCTGTGAGTGCACCGTGAAGAATGAATGCCTCGAGTTCGCAATTGAAACCAACCAAGATTGCGGTATCTGGGGTGGCACTTCAGAAGAAGAGCGTCGCGATATTCGTCGCAAGATGGCCGCAGCACGTCGCGCAGCACGCGTTACTGCCTAATTACACCGTTACGGGTACGCGCAGTTCGACGACAGTCCCCTGACCGTCGACCATTCCCCTAATTCCCACCTCGTCGCCCTCGGCTTGTACGCCGGCGCGCATCGCAATTGACCCTGCCAATTCAGTGGTCACCAGTGTGCGCACAATTGACAGGCCGAGCCCAGTTGCATGGGCAAAGTCAAAGGTTGGGCTCAACCCGATGCCATCATTCACCACCTTGACGCTCAGCGCATCCTCGTCATGGCTCAAAGCAACGACGACCGACCCACCGGTACTTCCCTCAGGGAATCCATGATCAACCGCATTTTGCAACAACTCAAGAATGACCACCGAAAGCGGTGTTGCAATCGTTGCAGGAAGTCTTCCACCATCGCCCTTTACCACGAATCTCACTGGTCGATCGGCCGACTGCAAGCCCTCTTCAACAAGTCGCATTAACGGGCGAACAATTTCGATAAACGAAATGTCTTCGCCTGGCTCTCGCGACAATGTTTCATGTACAAGTGCAATCGTTCGAATGCGACGAACCGACTCGCCTACCGCTTCTTTGGCTTCTGCGGAATCAAGGCGTCGCGCCTGCAAGCGCAACAGCGACGAAATCGTTTGCAAGTTGTTCTTAACACGGTGGTGAATTTCGCGAATCGTTGCATCTTTTGTCAACAGCAGACGATCACGGCGACGCAGTTCGGAAACATCGCGCAGCAGCAGTACACCACCCACTACTTCCACTGTGTTCCCCTTCGAGTTCAGCAGTGGAATACAACGTGTCAGCAATGTCACTTCAGATGTTTGTTCAATCTCTTCAATGACAGGTTCGGTTCGCTCATAAGCATTTCTTGCCGCACTTTCAGCAACACCTAACTCAGCAAGTGTTTGGCCAATTGCGTTCGTACTTACTCCGACGCGATGCAACGCCGACACTGCATTGGGTGATGCGTAGCGCACACGTGTTTGTGCATCAAGCACAATCGCACCGTCACCTACACGCGGGGCTACACCCGCATCAGCAATTCGACCTTCAAACGGGAACAAACCTTGCGACACCATTTCTGCAAGCTTCAGAAAGATTTCGGCATACGTGGATTCCAATTGGCCAGCACGACGCGCCGAGTCAACTACCCACTCGCGTGATAACACCGCAATAATTTTTCCTTTATGGCGAACAGGAATGGTGGCCATATTTGCTGGGCCACCAATTGCTTGCACCAATATCTCACCCTGAGAAATAGTTCCCTCAGCGAGACACCTATTTAATAGCACTTGCTCTGATTCCGACGCCCACGTATCTACATAGTCCTGGTGGTACAACGTCTGACCAGTTGCTGCGCGTACTTGTGCAGCAATTAACCATCCAGAATTTTCAACCGGCAGGTACAGCAGCATGTCGGCGAAACTAAAATCAGCGAGCATTCCCCATTCCGAAACAAGCGCCCCTAGGTGGCCAATTGCAGCGCCATCAAGCTTCGTGTGCTCGTGAGCAAGTTCGGCAAGCGTTGGCATAAAACGAAACTACTCGGCGTTATGCAGGCTCCACAGAATCGCCGATAGCCACCAAGTCCGATGCAGATTTGAGCTCTGTTTCTGCCACGGCACAGACATACAACTGGGCCCCCGCTTCGTTGCAGTGCTGGCCCAAACGGTGCAACCTGTCGAGGTCGACTTTGCCTTGTTTTACTGCCAGTTCGGAGCCCTGCGCTACCGCATTGACCACTCGCGCTACCTGCTCGGCTGATGGCTCGAGTGATTCTGTGGCGCCAACAACGGCTTGCACAAACAAGGGGTCTTGGATCGCCTGTTGCAATGATCCAAGCGAGTCCTCTACATCACGCAGCAACCCAGCCGGGGTCACACGGTTAGCAATCACGCTGCCCAAGTGAAATGACCTGTTGCGCAATTCGTCAATGAGAAAATCGGATTCGCGCAATGGTGCGGGCTCCAGCGTGGTCACCACAATAAATGAGGTGTCCTGGTGCTTGAGTACTGCCTCGACCTCATTGGCTCGCGCTACAAACCCCTCCTCCATCGTGCGAAACAATGTGAAGAACTCAGTGATGTCGGAGAGGAACCGAGCTCCAAGAATGCGATCAGCAACAATAAAGAACGGCTTAGCAGCAAGTGAAAACAATCGTGATTGGGCCTGAGAGGTGAGCAGTCGAAGCAGCCGTGATGCAAAGAACTCTTTCATTCGCTTCGGCGCATCCAACACATCAAGTGCATTTCGTGATGGTGGTGTATCAACAATGACTAAGTCGTACTTGCTCGACTGCTGGGCTTCGTACAGTCGTTCCATTGCGATGTAGTCATGGCTATTTACAAATCGCTCGGTCAAGTTTTTATAGAGCTTGTTGGTTAACACTTTTTCGCACACCTCGGCATTTGGTGCACAGCGCGTAATCAACTCGTCCCAACTGGCCTTGGTATCAATCATCGCCGCATACATCGAGCCCGCAGGCACCATGTCGTTGTGCATTAATAGCCGTTGATCAACTTCAACAACTGCATTACCAAATGATTCAAGTCCTAAGGCGTCAGCAAGTCTGCGCGCAGGGTCAACAGTCAAGACAAGCACTCTGCGCTGATACGCATGAGCAGCAAATGCACCGAGTGATGCCGACATGGTTGTTTTTCCTACGCCACCACTTCCACACACCACCACCAGACGACCATGTTGCAACACCTCACGCAGGTTGTTCATGACAGCTCATCTTTCAACACAGATGACATCACCGAAGTGATACCCGCTTCTTGTTCGTCAATTTCAAGAATTGACATAAATAACACTCCGCGCTGTTTGGCGTTGGTCGCAAGTTGCTCAAGCAACCCCACCTCACGTTTTCTGCGCTGTGTCGCAATGCTGAGTAATCGCAACGGACCGCGCAACACCGATGCTGGCTCACTAGCCATCATTCCTGATTCAACAGAACTCACTAGTCCGGCAAACACCGCAAGATCTCCACCAGCAACAACGTCAGGGTGTACTCGGTTTGCTACAACAGCACTGACACTCACTTTGGTTTTGCTCTGCAACGTGTCCAACAACTGAATCGTTTCAAGTACCGGAATTTCTTCGGGCGTGGTGACGACAACCACCCCTGTTGCTGATTGATCGTGCAAGATATCTTGCATCCATCGTGTTTGATCTCGAATCACACCAACTTGCACAAGATTCGACAAAATGGCCGGCGCATCCACCTGAGCAACAATGTGACCAGTTGCCTCGGCATCAACAATCACAATGTCGTAATTGCGTTCGCGGACTTCCCAGCACAATTTGCCGACTGCGAGAATCTCTTTCACGCCTGGCGCTGCGTTAGCAACGAAATCCAGAATCTTGGCCAATGGCCCAAAGGTGCTGACCAATGGATTCTTGACAAAGAGGCGGATGTACTCCCTGAGCGAGTCCTCTGTATTCATTGCCATTGCAAACAAATTTGGTGCGATTTCGCGCTCAGCAAACTGCACACCCTCGGTGTGCAGGGCATGGGCAAGCGCGCCTTTGTCGTCCATTTCGACAACCAGCGTTCGTTTGCCACTCGCGGCACTCAGTTGGGCAAGCGCGCTAGCAAATGTTGTTTTCCCTACACCACCCTTGCCTGTAACAAACAGCAATCGGTGGTCAAGGAGATGTGGCAGTGTCAGCTCCCGAAGCCGAGCTTACGTACACCTTCTGGCGCACCGAACTCGACATAGGCGACCTTTGCCGAAGCAACCATTACTTCGCGGCCACGATTATCCACAAGAGACAACACTTCCGACTTTCCGGTGAGTGCTGCTTCTGCAGCAGCCTTTGCCACTGCTTGTGCTTTCTCGTCATCAATTTCCACCATCAGTTCACGGACTGATTGTTGAATGCCAATTCGAATTTCCATAATTGTTCCGATCGTTGAGGTGAGATATCTGCAGGCTAATTCACTTTTAGTGCAGCACTGAAAATCTTCTTAGGTTTCATTTCTTCGGCAATTCGTTTTGCCAAAGCCATAAACACCTGTCC
>LIAZ01000086.1 GCA_001438985.1 Acidimicrobium sp. BACL17 MAG-120823-bin42
AGTTTTTGCGCGAGCGGCATCTTGCAACACTCACCACGCTGCGCAAAGACGGATCACCGCATGTTGTTGCGGTTGGTTTCAGTTACGACGTCGAGCAACAGCGCGCTCGCGTGATCACTTTTTCGACGTCACAAAAAGCAAAGAACGCTTTGCTCGGGGGAAGAGCCGCGGTTTCTCAAGTGGACGGTGGCCGATGGTTAACGCTTGAGGGTGTTGCACATCTAGTTACGCGCGAGACCGACCCCGACGAAGTGCAACGAGCAGTAGCTGGATACGCCGCTCGATATCAAGAACCAAAGGAACGCGACAACCGAGTTGCAATCATTATCTCAGTCGACCGAATCATGGGTCGAGTTTCTGCAACTAACGAATAGCTAGTTAAACGAATCTTGGCCGTCGCCACGCATTGTGGCTAGCTCATTCATCAACACATGTGACGCCGGATGCGTGTCACCAAAAACAGGTGTGCGATCAATCGATAGCGGCGTAATATTTGGACTCACGAGTGGCTGATGCCCTATTTGACAACCTGGACACCAGTACAACACACGGCTTGCTTCGCCATGATGAGCAACTCGAATGAGGTCGCCACAGCGATGACATGACTTACCTTGACGGCCATATACGGCCATTTCATTGGGTATTTGAGCAATCAACGATTCTTGCGCCAGGAGCAGCAGTTCACGACATTCGGCTCGCTTCAGTTCGCTCGCACATGCCCACGGGTGGATTTCGCAGGCCCACAAAATCTCGCAGCGAAATACATTGCCAATACCTGAAACCACACGTTGATCCAAAAGAACATCAGAAACTGTTGCTTCACGATCCTCATAGTGCATCATGCGATCAACGCATTCTTCAATATCAACATCGTGGTGACTGATGTTTGGTCCGAGTTTGCCAAGAATGGGATGACGACGAGGATCAAAGTCGCGGAATGTTTCAAGACTGATTGCACCGAAACACACAGCAATCCAATCGGAAACTGCGATCACTACTTGTGCACGATCACGCGGCTTTGACCACCGCTCGCCCCGTCGATACAAGTGCCACGATCCGGTAAGCCGAAATGTGGAATGCAGCACCACACCATCGTCCCAAACGATTTCAATATTCTTTCCAAACGTGCGAACTTCTTCGATGGTGTGGCCTACAGCCGGACGAATCCCATCACACCCCAGGGCATCGAAAGCCAGTGTTTGCTTACCAATGAGGGCGGTGCGAAGTGTGACTGCGGTGCGATAGACCGAGTTAACTTCACGCATGAGGAAAGATTATTCACCCCACCATGTAGTTTGAGGGATCATCTCATGAATAACGAACCTGACAACTCTGACGACCAACTTGTGCGTCGTGCCGCGCAACGTTACGGAACGGTTGGAGCCATGTTGGCTGGTGGCATGGTCGTTTTCGACAGGTTGCTCGGGCGTAAACCTAAGCAAGAAGCAGCAGTGGTTATTGAAGCCTCGAGTGAACCCGAAGACATTGAACAGGATGGCATCACTGTGGCTATCAACGACAACATCACCGTTCATTCACCAGCACCCAATAAGCGAAGTAGCGGCCGAGTCGTCACAAAACGCCGTAAAACCCAACAAATAGAGGGTCTAACGGACTAAGGAAGTTGGCCTACGGATGCCAATGCGAGCCGCACTAAGCGATCGTGACCACTGGTCATTTCTTTAACCATTTGTGCCGAAGTTGCCTGTTGCGGTGTAAACCAACCCAAATCCAATGCCTGTTGTGTGGGATGGCAGTCTCCGGAAACCGGAACAACGTACGCCAAACTGACGGCGTGATGTCGAGGATCATGGAATCCACTGATTGATGGATCTGGGAAGTACTCAACAACAGTAAATGGTGCTGGTTCGAGAGGAACTCTCGGCAACGCAAGCGAACCCAGGTCTTTTTCAAGATGACGCAGCAATGCCTCACGAATCCGTTCGCCAAGCAACACTCGGCCAGAAACCACGGTGCGGCTGATCGAGCCATCAGGAGCCTGGCGAAGCAACATGCCCACGTGGGTCACTTCTCCCATGTCGTTGACTCGCACGGGAACGGCATCTACATATACCAAGGGAACTTGACCACGAACATCGGTCAGCGTTTGTGGGTCAAGCCAATTGGTTTTGACATCAATACTGTCGGTCACGACGTCTCCTCAATGCGTTATTCCATTGTCACAGAAATTCGTACCCTGGCGTGGAATACCCATCTCTGAGGGTTCACTGTGGCAAGGTACATCTGTGCAACTGCCAACTTTGCAGAATCAGGCCTTGACGTCCCGCTTGTGGATTCCACTTGGCGTGTTTGTCTTGCTAGCAGGACTCACCCACTTCGCAAACCCCGACTTCTTTGATGCCATTGTCCCGCCGTGGCTACCGCCAAACGAGAGGTTCTGGACCAACATCAGCGGCATTGCCGAAATCGCCATTGGAATTGCCGTGTTACTGCCCAAATATCGCAAGATTGGCGCCCTTGGCGCAGTTGCACTGTTTGTCGCGGTCTACCCCGCCAACCTGTTCATGGTGTGGGACTGGCGTGATCGATCAGCCACCGAACAGGTGGTGTCGTGGGTTCGCTTACCGTTTCAGTTTGTCTTTATCTGGATGGCATTGATTGTTGCTCGGGAAAATGGCTCACCAATTGCCAGCAACATACTTCGTTTCCAAAAACGCAAGTAGCCCGTCATGGCCGCCTTCACGGCCAATCCCCGATGCCTTCACACCACCAAACGGCGCAGCCGGATCGGACACAAGCCCTCGGTTGAAACCGACCATTCCTGTTTCCAGTAACTCTGCCGTGCGCATCCCACGAGCCGCGTCACGAGTAAACACGTAACTAACTAATCCGTGCTCAACATCATTGGCTTGCCGCATCATTTCTGCGTCGTCACTGAAGGAAACAAGTGATGCAACAGGACCAAAAATCTCGTCTTGCAAAATCTCATCAGTTGGAGAAACGTTTGTGAGAACGGTTGCCTCATATCCAAATGCGGGAGTAGTGCTTGCCGCACCACCACACAACACCTTGGCCCCACGCGACACTGCTGCACTTACCGCAGCAGTCACTCGCTCTTGTTGCGCACGCGATACAAGGGGTCCAAGTGTTGTTGACGGGTCAAGCCCATCTCCCAATGTGAGTGCCGCCATACGAGCAGTGAACTTGTCGGTGAATTCAGTCAACACACTGTTGTGAATGTAAAAACGATTGGCGGCGGTACATGCCGCGCCCCCATTACGCATTTTTGCGAGCATCGCACCTTCAACTGCAAGATCGATATCTGCGTCATCAAAAACAATGAACGGCGCATTGCCACCAAGCTCCATACTGCAATTGATAATCCGCTTGGCAGCCTGTGCAAGCAACAACGAACCAACCCGTGTCGAACCCGTGAAGCTCAGTTTGCGGATCTTGCCCGAATCAAGCATTGCTTCAACTGCCGGTCCTGGTGGGTCGGCGACGACAACATTGACCACGCCTTCAGGCGCACCTGCGCGGTGCAGGATGTCGGCAATTGCCAGCGCGGTAAGTGGTGTGTCATGGGCTGGCTTCAACACCACTGTGCATCCCGCGGCAAGAGCCGGTGCAATTTTGCGAGTAGCCATGGCAGCAGGAAAGTTCCATGGTGTAGCCAGCAATGCAACGCCTACGGGCTGACGCGACACCAACAACCAGTTGGCGCCACTTGGCGCGCGACGGTAGTCACCATCAATGCGCACCGCCTCTTCGCTAAACCAGCGAAAGAACTCCGCAGCATATGCAACTTCTGCCCGCGCATCTGAAAGCACTTTGCCCATTTCCAATGTGATCGTTCGTGCGAGCGACTCTTGCTCAGCAATCATGATTTCAAACGCTTTGCGCAAGATTTCTGCCCGTGCGCGCGGAGCAGTTGCCTTCCACGATGCAAATGCATCAGCAGCCACATCAACTGCTCGCAGACAATCTGCCACCGAAGCGTTGTCAACTTTGCCGATTGACGACCCCGTAGCAGGGTTCAGAACATCAATGTATTGAGCCATCAGTAATGGCTATTTCTGCAACTCAACACCAGCAATTTGCTTAATGCGATCACGCAGAAAGTCAAACGCGGTTTTGTTTTCCGCAATCAACACATCGTCTGCTGGATGCAAAAACAATGGGGTTGAAATGCGCGAACGAGTAGCGGCTTCACCAACAGGATTGACTACGCGGTGCGTTGTGCTTGGGTAGTAGCCATTGGTGACATAGTTCAGCATGTCGCCTGCATTGATTGCAACGCTGCCCGGATCACACGGCACGTCGTGCCAATTTCCCGCCAGATCCCTTACCTGCAAACCTGGCTCATTTGATGCTGGCAGCACGGTGATCATGTTGATGTCTTCATGTGCTGCTGCGCGCACCGCATCTGCAGGTTCGTCGCCGCGAAGTGGTGGGTAATGCAAAATTCGCAGCAATGTTCGTTTTGTTCCATCAATCATCTGCGAAAGCGGCATCGAAAAATTCTTAGAGATCTCGGTAGGAGTATTGGCTTCAACCCAACTCAGTAATTCGGCAGCAAGCGACCACCCTGCTTGGTACATTGCTTCGGCGCTTCCCGATTCGTGTTCGGGCCTGCGACCCCACGGATACCAGTGGAAATACTCTTTGATGTCTTTGACTTGCGCGCCGACCGCAGTTTCGGCTTCTTCAAGCGGTCGATACCCGTCTTGGTCAGTTTCGCTTGGGATGTACTCCCACTTTCGTTCTGAACGAAAGAAGTCGTGCCACTCGGTTTGTAGTCGCTGCACAACGTCATACGGAATTGGATGATTGATCAGCACAGCAAAACCTGTTTCACGAAGTGACTTCGTGAATTGCACAGGTGCATCGGGAGATGTGTAGTCGACTACAGCGACATCCATGCCCTCAACACTACGACCCAAGTCGTATTATCGCCACTCTTGCAATAGCCACAATCACTAGTGTGGCAAGGTGCACACACGACGTCTCATTCTCACATTGCAGTTTGCGATGGGCGTCTTGGCCGCTGGATATGGGGTGATGTTCACCATGCTGGACGACTGGCGGAGAGAATACGGCATTCAAGAAACCGGCCTCAGCATGATCATCGCGATTGGCTTTTTCACATCATTTGTTGCACAGCTCACCATTGCCCCGCTTGCCGACAAAGGACACGCACGAAAACTTCTGAGTCTGGGCATGCTCGCCAATGCAGTAGGCGCAGTCATGATGGCTTTCGGCGAATCACTACCTGCGTTTCTCCTCGGACGATTCGTCATGGGTCTTGGTGCAGGAATCGCAATTCCTGCAATTAAACGCATCGTTATTGTGAGCGACCCAGAAAACATTGGCCGCAACTTGGGG
>LIAZ01000087.1 GCA_001438985.1 Acidimicrobium sp. BACL17 MAG-120823-bin42
GACAACAGTGTGTCTGCAACTTTTGCTGGTGCAGTTCCGCCACGCTCGTGTGCAACTTCGATGCGATGGGTTTCGGCAAGGACGGTACGAAAAACTTGTTCGGCAAAGTCGGCATCAACTCCGCTATTGATTGCCCACTGCCTGCGAGTAGTTAACACTTCGCGTACGCGCTGCGGCTGAATAACCGCAGTTAAGGATCCCGCTTTTACTTCGGCAACTTCGCGACACACTTCCATTCGCTCGGCGAGCAATGCAACAATTGCTGCATCAATCTGATCGATCTTTTCGCGAAGTTGTGGAAGGTCGCGTGCCATAACTACTTGCGCCACCGCTTGCGTTTCGTATGTGGCTCAACCAAACGCTCAACGTGTTTTGCAAGTACGTCCATCTCAATGTTCACTGCGTCGCCAGGTTTGCGCACCCCAAGTGTGGTGACTGCAGTGGTGTGTGGAATGACTGCAACGCGAAATGTGTCGGAAGTGAGATCGAATGCAGTTAGCGAAATACCATCAACCGTGACCGAACCTTTCTCAACAATTAAATGCATCAGGTCGCGCGGAATGCGAATGACTAAATCTGGTGCGGAGGAAACAACGTGGCCCACTGCGTCAACGTGACCAAGCACAATGTGACCACCAAGTCGTTCACCAAGGGCCATCGGTCGCTCAAGGTTGACAACATCTCCGGCTTGTAGCGATCCAAGGTTGGTACGCGAATATGTTTCTTCACTTACATCGGCATCCCAATACGTTGAACCATCAGTGGCCACGACGGTGAGGCAGCACCCATTGACAGCGATGGAGGCACCCAGGTCGGACCCTTCCAACACCACGGATGAGTTGATGCGCAGGCGACTGCCATCGCGCGACCCAACTTTGCCTAGTTCTTCAACAATCCCTGTGAACACAGCAATTCACACTACTTATATGAGCGCCGCTCAAGGAGGGGATTAGCCTGCCCAACCCGACAACCCTCCCGATAGATTGAAGGGGTCCACGAGGGCTTTTAGCGCTGGTGAGATGCAAGGGGTCAACAGGCCCACTGCGACCAAACGGTCCCGCAATTCGGCGGGTACACGAAAGGCATACCTATGGCAACTGCTCCAAAAAGCGAAACCATCGCCAAGCACCGGGCTCACTCAACTGACACCGGTTCTCCTGAAGTGCAAATTGCACTTCTTACAGAGCGCATCAACAGCCTCACTGACCACTTGAAGAGCCACGACAAAGACCATCACAGTCGTCGCGGCCTCTTAATGATGGTTGGTCGCCGTCGACGCATGCTTGACTATGTAAAGGCCCGTGATATCGAGAAGTACAGAAAACTTCTTGAAGATCTCGGTCTGCGTCGCTAACGCACGCCGTAGGCAAACACATAACGAACAACTTGTAGTCGGTTGTCAGTCGCTGATTGCGCAACGAGTCAATACGGACTCACGTTGCGACATTGCCGACTGGGAATCGACCGGTTGTTCCTCAACCCCTCATGAATCGTCACGAGACGACGTAAGGGACGAAAGGACATACATATGGCTGACGCCATTTCCGTATCAGCACCTATTTCAGGTACCGATAAAACCCTCACCTTCGAGACGGGCAAGTTCGCCTTGCAGTCACAAGGTGCAGTCATTGCCAAAATTGGCAAGACGCAAGTTCTTGCAACCGCAAACGCCGCAAAGGGCGTACGTGATGGCATCGACTTTTTCCCACTCACCGTCGACGTAGAAGAGCGCGCATACGCAGCAGGAAAAATTCCTGGCTCATTCTTCCGTCGTGAAGGACGCCCAAGCCAAGCAGCAATTCTTACGTGCCGCTTGACCGACCGTCCATTGCGTCCAGCTTTCCCAGAGGGCTACCGCAACGAAACACAAATTGTGATCACCGTTATTGGTGCCGACCAAGTGAACCCACACGACGTACTTGCAATTAACGCAGCGTCTGCATCGTTCATGATCAGCGGTATTCCATTCGACGGACCAATCGGTGCAGTTCGTTTGGCATACAGCCAAGACGGTTCATGGATTGCTCACCCAACATTTGAAGAGGGCGAAGAAGCAACATTTGAAATTGTTGTTGCAGGTCGCGAACTCGACAACGGAGACGTTGCCATCATGATGGTGGAAGCAGGCGGAACCGAAAAGAGCTTCACCTACTACGAAGCAGGCGCACCAAAGGTTGACGAACTCGTCATTGCCGGCGGTCTCGATGCATCGAAGCAGTACATCAAGGAATCGATCAAGTTGCAGCGCCAGTTGGTTGCCAGCGTGATTGCAACCCGTGGCCCAATTGAGCCATTGAAGTACACGCCAGTACTCGACTACACCGATGAGTTGTTTGCAGCAGTAGAAGCAGCAGCAACCGCAACGTTGCAGCCAGCAATTCGTATTGCATTGAAGAGCGAGCGCAACGCCGCAATCGACGATGCAACTGCAAAAACACTTGCCGAACTTGCTGGAACACCAGATGCGCCGGGCAAGTTTGCTGGTCAGGAAAAGCAGATTAAGGAAGCCGTGCGTTCACTCACCAAGAAGTTGGTGCGTAAGCGCGTTGTGAACGAAGGAATTCGTATCGACGGTCGTGGCCCTGCAGACTTGCGTCCAGTTTCAGCAGAAGTTGGGCTCATTTCAACTGCACACGGAACAGGCTTGTTCCAGCGCGGTGAAACACAAGTACTCAACGTGCTCACCATGGCGATGCCAAAGATGAACCAGATGATCGACTCGATCACACCGGAGACATCGAAGCGTTACATGCACGACTACAACATGGCTCCTTGGGCCAACGGTGAAACCGGTCGTGTAGGTAGCCCGAAGCGCCGCGAAATTGGACACGGTGCACTCGCAGAGCGCGCATTGTTCCCCGTTGTTCCAGACCAAGAGAAGTTCGCATACACATTGCGTCTCGTTTCAGAAGTGTTGTCGTCAAACGGCAGCACCTCGATGGCGTCGGTATGTGCATCGAGCCTGTCGCTCATGGACGCTGGTGTGCCAATTCTTGCTCCAGTAGCCGGTATTGCAATGGGACTCATCTTCGACGAAGGTAAGTACACCGCACTCACCGACATTCTTGGTGCAGAAGACGCATTCGGCGACATGGACTTCAAGGTGGCCGGAACTGCAGACGCAGTAACTGCGTTGCAACTTGATACCAAGATTGAAGGAATTCCTAGCGAAGTACTTGCCGCTGCATTGCAGCAAGCAAAAGATGCTCGCTTGAAGATCCTCGACGTGATGAATGCAGCAATTGCAGCACCACGTTCAACCGTTGCTGAAAGCGCACCAAAGATCATCACCTTCACCATTCCATTGGACAAGGTGGGAGAAGTTATTGGGCCAAAGGGCAAAGTTATTAACACCATCCAGCAGGAGACGGGTGCCGAGATCAACGTCAGCGATGACGGTGCAACCGGAATCATCACCATTGGTTCACCAGACAATGCAAAGGTTGAAGACGCTAAGGCACGTATTCTTGCCATCGTCGATCCTCCAACTGCAGAGTTGGGCGCAACCTACACAGGTCGCGTTGTGAACATTGCTCAGTTCGGTGCATTCGTCAACATCCTTCCTGGACGTGACGGCCTCGTGCACATTTCGAAGTTGGGTAACGGTCAGCGTGTATCCAAGGTTGAAGACGTGTTGAACATCGGCGAAGAAGTTCAAGTTCGCGTAGACGACATTGACGACCGCGGCAAGGTGAGCCTCTCGCTTATCGGACCAGACGGTGAGCCAATGAAGGGTTCAGGAAGCGCACCATCAGAAGGCGGCGATCGTGGCCCACGTCCAGAACGTGGACCTCGTCAGGATCGTGGCGGAGATCGCGGTGGACGTGGCGGAGACCGTGGCGGCCGTGGCAATGATCGTGGTGGTCGTGGAAACGATCGCGGAGGTCGCAGTGAAAACAGCAACCGTCGCGAACCAAACCGCGGATCAGCACCATCTGAGCCTGCTGCAGACAATGCAGTGTCGGTCAGCTTCGAAGACCAATTCGATAGCGAATTTAACGGTAACTAATTCACCATGATCAGGGTCGGTGTCATCGGTGCCGCAGGGCGCATGGGTGCAACGGTATGTAATGCCGTTGTTGCAGATCCTGGTTTAGAACTCGTGGCAGTGGTTGATTCTGGAGCTCCAGGATCAACCACTCACGGGCTCACCATCTCGGGTGAATTGCGCGCACTCGCCGATGCACGCGTAGATGTCGCAGTCGATTTCACCGTTGCCGAAGCCTCACGCATCAACCTTCCGTGGCTTGCAATGCACAGCATCCATGCTGTTGTTGGCACCACCGGATTCTCACAAGTTGATCTCGACAATTTCAAGAAGTCATTCACCAATAGCAACTGTTTGATTGCTGCAAACTTTGCCATTGGCGCAGTGCTGATGATGCGCTTTGCAGAAATGGCATCGCCATTTTTTGATACTGCAGAAATTATTGAAATTCACCACGATGGCAAAGCCGATTCACCGAGTGGAACCGCAGTTGCAACTGCACAACGCATGGCAGCGGCAAGCAACGAGTGGGCGAAAGACCCAACAACGCATGAAGCCATTACGGGTGCGCGCGGAGCAAAAGGCCCCGGCGACATTCCCATTCACGCTGTTCGCATGCGCGGGGCAGTAGCAAACCAAGAAGTGATTTTCGGTGCACAGGGACAAACCCTCACCATTCGCCATGACACCACAGACCGCGCATCGTTTATGCCTGGTGTGGTGTTGGCATGCAAAAAAATTGCCGAGCACAAGGGCTTCACCCTTGGACTCGACAGTTTTCTTGGAATCTAATTACTTGAGCGAATTAATCGCGGCTTCGTAATTTGGCTCGTTAGCAATTTCGCTCACCAATTCGCTGTGAAGCACTTTGCCCTTTTCGTCAAGCACCACAACTGCGCGAGCAAGAATTCCCTTGAGTACACCGTCGGTCAAGTTGACACCGAATGCTTTGCCGAAGTTTGAACGGAATGAAGACGCTGTCTTCACATTTGCCAAACCTTCGGTGCCACAGAAGCGACCCTGAGCAAATGGTAAGTCTGCCGACACGCAGTACACCTCGGTGTTGTGCAGAGATGATGCAAGTGAGTTAAACGTACGGGTGCTGGTTGCACATGTTGGTGTGTCGATGCTTGGGAAAATGTTCAAGATCACACGCTTGCCACGCAAGTCCTTG
Source organism: Acidimicrobium sp. BACL17 MAG-120823-bin42 (assembly GCA_001438985.1). Classification (GTDB taxonomy): domain Bacteria; phylum Actinomycetota; class Acidimicrobiia; order Acidimicrobiales; family Ilumatobacteraceae; genus UBA3006. The sequence continues at coordinate 5,163 of LIAZ01000087.1, forward strand.
TTTGAAATTTCTTGCAGCGCGCCAGTGGTCAGTGTGAATGAAGGTGCAGCAGCGCCTTTCTTTGGCAACTTGCCGCTCGTTGAAACGGGGTTACCGCCGAGCGTTACCTTCGAGCCGCCTTTGCTAGCGGTCTTCTTGAC
>LIAZ01000088.1 GCA_001438985.1 Acidimicrobium sp. BACL17 MAG-120823-bin42
CTGTCGCACGGGTGTCAGCATCTCTGAGCCGGTAGTGCTGTTGCTGCAGCAGGTGTTGGGCGGCCAGCTCAACACGGCGCTAGCACAAGCCGAATCGTCTGCGAGTTTTGAACTTTCACAACTTGCTACGCAGGCAATGGAGCATCACATTGAACGTCGGCTTCGCTCCGTAGCAATGTTCAACCCACGCCACTAGTCGCGTTGTAGTCTGAGTAGATGCCCGCAAGTGATCTGGATCAAATAGTTAATCTCTGCAAACGTCGTGGTTTTGTATACCCAAGTGCCGAGATTTACGGGGGATTTAGGTCGTCGTATGACTATGGCCCGCTTGGGTCTTTAATGCTGCGAAATGTTAAAGATGCCTGGGTTCGCAGCATGGTTCAAGAACGAGATGATGTGGTGTTGCTTGATGCGGCGATTCTTGGTCCTCCACAAGTGTTTGAAGCCAGTGGTCACTTAGCAAATTTTAGCGATCCGTTAGTCGACTGCACCGTATGTAAACGGCGATTTCGTGAAGATCAATTGGAAGCGCGAGATTGTCCTCAGAAGATGAAGGGGTGCACGTTTACCGATGCTCGTGCCTTCAATCTGATGTTTCAAACTCACGCCGGTCCAGTCGAAGGTGAAGGGGCAACTGTCTATATGCGTCCCGAAACCGCACAAGGCATGTTTGTTAACTTCGCGAATGTGTTGCAGACATCGCGTAAGAAGCCGCCGTTTGGCATTGCGACCGTTTGGCATTGCGCAAGTTGGCAAGAGTTTTCGAAACGAAATTACGCCTGGCAATTTCATTTTTCGCACACGTGAATTTGAACAGATGGAGATGGAATTTTTTGTTCCACCCGCTGACAGCGCCACGTGGTACGACTACTGGTGCACAACCAGAATGCAGTGGTACATCGATTTGGGGATTCCTGCCGAGATGTTGCGGTTGCGCGCTCATGATGCAGATGAGCTTTCGCACTACTCAAGTGGCACGAGCGATATTGAATTCAAGTTTCCGTGGGGTTGGGGTGAGCTTGAAGGCATCGCACAACGCACCGATTTTGACCTCAATCGTCACGCCGAGTTCTCGAAACAGAAGTTGGACTACTTCGACCAAGCCACCAATGAGCGCTACGTGCCCTATGTCGTCGAACCTGCTGCTGGCGCTAATCGAACCATGGCAGCTTTTTTGCTTGCCGCATATGATGAGGATGTCATCAATGATGAACCGCGCACGGTGCTGAGGTTGCATCCCCGTCTTGCTCCATATCAAGTAGCGATCCTGCCATTGTCTAAGAAAGACACGTTGACCCCATTGGCAGACAGCATCTTCTCGCGATTGAGTAAGCGCTATTTCTGTGACTATGACGAGACCCAGGCAATTGGGCGAAGGTACCGTCGTCAAGATGAAATCGGAACACCGTATTGCATTACAGTCGATTTCGATTCGCTCGAAGACGGTCAAGTGACGATCAGAGAGCGTGATTCCACAACGCAAGAACGCGTAAGTATTGATTCACTCGAATCGGTGCTTGCCGAAAAACTGGGTTTCTAACGAGGAGGAATGATGGGTAAGGTAGCTGTAGCAGTGAAATTGAAGATCAAAGACGGACAACGCGACGCTTTTAGTGAAGCAGTCAAGCCGGGATTGGCAACTTTTCAATCTGAAGAAGGAACGTTGACCTATATCTTTCATCACGATGCGGCCGATAGCAATGTTGTTTGGTTTTACGAGTTGTACTCGAATCAAGATGCGTTCACAGCGCATATGAATAGCGACGCATTTAAGTCGTTTTCAAAAACGCTTGCTGCCTATTTGGATGGAGCACCAGAGTTCAGTTTCCTCACACCGATGGGTGGCAAAGGGGCCTAATACTTGTATCTCGACAAGATCATTCATAGTCACCGAAGCGCTGCTGCGCATGAGCAGCGCAATCTTGACGATCTAGTTGAGCAAGCTTTGTCGCTTCCAGTAACACGTGGTTTCGAGCGTCATCTCAGGCAAACTTCTGATCAACACTTGGCGGTTATTGCCGAAATAAAGCGCAAGTCACCTTCAAAGGGTGATTTGTTTGCATGCCTTGATCCTTCGGTTGTTGCTCGACAATACGAGTCGGGTGGCGCCTCGTGTCTATCGGTACTTACTGATCAACAATTTTTTGGTGGGTCAGTTACAGATCTGCAGCAAGCAAGGTCGGCTACTGATTTGCCTGTGATTCGTAAAGACTTCACGGTTTCTGAATTTGATGTTGTTGACGCTCGCTTGATGGGGGCCGACTGCGTGTTGTTGATTGCCGCAGTGTTGTCGGCAAGTGAACTGCAACGATTCCACGATCTCGCAACTGAAATTGGTCTGGATGTGCTGATCGAAACACACGACGAATCAGAATTGGATCGTGTACTAGGTGTCGGCGCCCGCCTCGTCGGGGTCAACCAGCGTGATCTGAGAACATTCGAAGTCGACCATCAACGTGCAGAGCGCATGGCTGCACTGATTCCTACGTCGGCGATCCGTATTGCCGAATCAGGTGTGCGCGATGTGGCAGATGCACAGCGACTCCGAAATGCAGGATACGACGCGGTGTTGGTTGGCGAATCCATTGTTACCTCTGGGGATCCAGAGGAATCTGTTCGTAAGTTGCTGGTGGCTTAGTCATGTTTATTAAAATTTGCGGAATCACAAATGAGCAGGATGCGTTATTGGCAGTGGCTCTCGGTGCTGATGCCTTGGGTTTTGTATTCGCTCCGAGTCCCCGTCAGATTGCACCTGGGCTGGCCCGCGACATCGTGAAACGTCTTCCACCCGAAATCATGACCGTCGGTGTGTTTCGTAACGAGCATCCGTCACGTGTCATTGAGATCGTCAATGAGGCACGAATGCAAGGTGCTCAGTTACACGGCCAGGAAAGCATCGCAATAACTGCCGAGGTTTCAGCGCAAGTGCGATTCGTCATTAAGGCAGTCGTTGCGGGTTCAGCAGATGCGTCGAATGCTGATCTGTTTTCGTCAGATGCGGTGTTGGTAGATGGCTTTAATCCAGGCTCGGGAACTACGTATGACTGGGATTTGCTTGCACAGTTGCCTGATTCTGTCCATGTCATGTTGTCTGGAGGACTTACTGCAGACAATGTGGCGCAAGGCATTGAACAAGTTCGACCATGGGGAGTAGATGTGAGTAGCGGGGTAGAGAAAAGCCCTGGTCTCAAGGACGCAGTAAAACTTCGTCATTTCATCACCAATGCACGAGATGCTGCTCTCGGCTAGGCGGTTTCGCCTGTTTCGCAACTACATTTAGAGCATGTTGACTACTCCGGGTACCGATGGTCGCTTCGGCGAATTTGGTGGACGTTTTGTACCTGAAACTCTGGTTCCTGCCTGCCAAGAACTTGAAGCCGCATTCCATGACGCGTGGGCAGACCCGTTGTTTCGGACAGAGCTTGATGATTTGCTTCGTGACTATGCCGGGCGCCCATCAATCATTACCGAGTGCCACAACCTCGGTCGGCAACTCGGTATTCGCCTGTTGCTGAAGCGCGAAGACCTAAACCACACTGGATCGCACAAAATCAACAGCGTGCTTGGTCAGGCTTTGCTTGCAAAGCGCATGGGCAAGAAGCGCATCGTTGCTGAAACTGGTGCAGGTCAGCATGGAGTTGCTTCAGCAACGGCTGCTGCATTGCTTGGGCTTGAATGCAAGGTGTACATGGGTGAGGTTGACGTTGAACGTCAGGCGCTCAATGTTTTCCGCATGAAGTTGTTGGGCTCAGAAGTTGTGCCAGCAAAGTCCGGAAGTCGCACACTAAAAGATGCTGTAAACGAAGCGATGCGTGATTGGGTGGCAACTGTAGAAGACACCTATTACGCGATCGGTTCGGTAATGGGTCCGCATCCGTACCCGTTTATGGTCCGTCAATTTCAGAGCGTGATTGGCAAGGAAGCGAATCAGCAGTGTCAGCAATTGCTCGGAACTGATCCGGATGTTGTTGCTGCCTGTGTTGGGGGTGGTTCTAATGCGATTGGAATCTTCTCCGGATTCATCGATACACATGCACGGCTAATAGGTGTCGAACCAGCTGGTGGCGCAGCGGTAGGTCGTGGAGTACCGGGTGTTGTGCACGGAATGCGTAGCTACTTAATGCAGGACGAGTATGGGCAGGTGCAAGAGGCGCATTCCATTTCTGCAGGACTCGATTACCCAGGTGTTGGCCCAGAGCATTCGTATCTTGCATCGATTGGGCGCGCCGAGTATCCGAGCGTGACCGATGCCGAAGTGATTGAAGGATTCCAATTGTTGTCAAAAACTGAAGGGATTATTCCCGCTCTCGAATGCGCGCATGTTGTCGCTTGGATTACGCGCGAGGCTCCGAACATGCAGGGCAAAACGGTACTGATGAATCTTTCCGGGCGTGGCGATAAAGACGTTGCTCAGATGATGGACGTTCTTGGCTAAGAACGTGGCTTTTCACTCAGGTCGTTTAGAAACTCATCTTCGCAAGCAGCGAGATACGGGTCGCAAGCTATTGGTGCCCTACATCACGGGTGGATTTGATGGATGGACAGACGCTGTGCGAGCCGCTGCTGCAAATGGTGCCGACGCGATCGAGATCGGAATTCCGTTTTCCGATCCTGTTATGGATGGACCGATGATTCAGCTTGCTTCAGAAAAGTCATTGCAGCGCGGCACAACACCCTCATCGATTTTTCACGAACTACGCACAATCGACATCGGAATTCCACTAGCCGTGATGTGTTATTACAACACCGTTCATTCTGCAGGAAACGAAAGATTTGCTCATCAGTTGTTTGAGGCAGGCGTGAGTGCTGCGATCATTCCGGATATGCCTTTGGAGGAATCCACACAGTGGTGTGCATCGGCTGATGATGCGGGAATCGAGACGGTCATGCTTGCAGCACCAACGGCTCCACAGGAGCGCTTGCCAAGGATCCTTGAGCGATGCAACGGGTTTGTGTATGCAGTTGGGTTGCTCGGTGTAACTGGTGAGCGTGACGAATTGGCCGGAACGGCAACCAAGTTGGCAGCAAGATTGAAGGCGCTGACAGATGTTCCCGTGCTTATTGGGGTCGGCGTGTCCAATGCTGATCAGGCAGTTGAGGCATCACAGACTGCTGATGGTGTGGTGATGGGTGCCTCGGTGATGCGTAGGTTGGTCGAGGGTGATGCTGATGCAGTTGGTCGGTACATCAACGACGTGCGGAGTGCCCTTGACTCCACGTTTATGGGAAAGTGATGTGATGTCCTTT